>JBDRFQ010000140.1:0-2717 GCA_043818685.1 Candidatus Eiseniibacteriota bacterium | reverse complement strand
GGGCCCGCGGGTACGCGCCCCTTCCCCTCCGCCTCCCGAGGCCGGTCCCCGACTCGATCGCGGTCGGCGCGCATCTCAAGAACGCCGTCGCGGTCGCCCGCGGGGACCGGGTCTTTCTCGGCCCGCACATCGGGGACCTCGAGACCGACGAATCGCGCGAGGCGTTCCGCAGGTCGATCCGCGCCCTCTCCGACCTTCACGAGATCCGGCCGGCGCTGGTGGCGTGCGATCTCCATCCGGACTACTTCTCGACGAGGCACGCCGAGTCGCTCGGGCCGCCGGTCACGCGGGTCCAGCATCACCACGCGCACGTCCTCGCGTGCCGCGCGGAGAACGACCTCGCCGGAACGGTGCTCGGAGTCTCCTGGGACGGGACCGGGTACGGACCGGATCGAACCGTCTGGGGCGGGGAGTTCCTTCTCGTCGGCGAAGCCGGCTTCCGCCGCGCCGCCTCGCTCCGTCCATTCCGCCTTCCCGGCGGTGAGGCGGCGGTGCGCGAACCGAGGCGGAGCGCGCTCGGCGTTCTCTTCGAGATCCTCGGCGCCGGCGCGCTCGATCGCGACGATCTCCACCCGATTCGCGCCTTCTCGAAAGAGGAGAGAGCGGTCCTCCGAGGCATGCTCCTGAAGGAGATCCGATCCCCCGTGACGACGAGCGCGGGGCGCCTCTTCGACGCCGTCTCCTCCCTCGCCGGGCTCCGCCAGGTCATGGTTTTCGAAGGGCAGGCGGCGATGGAGCTCGAGTTCGCGATCCCGGACGGGGCGTGCGAAGAGGAGTACCCGTTCCGCCTCGATGTACGGGGCGATCGCCTCCTCGTCGACTGGGAGCCGATCGTCCGTGCTATCCTGGACGATGCGGCGGCCGGAGAGGACGCGGGCCGGATCGCGGCCCGGTTCCACAACGCGCTCGCCTCTTCGATCGCCGCCGTCGCCGGCGAGGTCGGCGAGAAGCGCGTTCTTCTCACGGGCGGCTGCTGGCAGAACGACTATCTACTGAAGAGAACGGTGGGCGTTCTCCGCGCCGGCGGGTTCCACCCGTACTGGCACCAGCGGATCCCGCCCAACGACGGCGGAATCGCGGTCGGCCAGGCGGCGGCCCTCGCGGAGCGGCCGCGGTAGGAATCGCGCGCGGGATCCCGGCTGAACAAATTCCTGAGGAGGAGACCCGATGTGTCTCGCCGTGCCCGGGAAGATCCGGAGCATCTCCGGCGACGACCCCCTCACACGAATGGGTAAGGTCGATTTCGGAGGGGTCGTCAAGGACGTCGCCCTCGCCTATGTGCCCGAAGCGCATGTCGGAGACTACGTCATCGTCCACGTCGGGTTCGCGATCAGCAAGCTCGACGAGGAGGAAGCGATGAAGACGCTCGAGCTTCTCCGCGAGATGGGAGAGGCCGCCGGCCCGGAGGAAGCGTGAGGTTCGTCGACGAGTACCGGGACGCCGGCAGGGCTCGCGGGATCGCCGGGGAGATCCGCCGGACGGCGACCCGGCCGCACACGATCATGGAGATCTGCGGCGGCCAGACCCACTCGATCGTCCGGTTCGGCGTGGACACGTTCCTTCCCGATTCGCTCACGCTCGTGCACGGCCCCGGTTGCCCGGTCTGCGTGACGCCGGTCGAGCTGATCGATCGGGCGGTCGCCGTCGCCTCGCGCCCCGATGTGGTCTTCTGCTCGTTCGGCGACATGCTCCGCGTCCCCGGGAGCGAGACGGACCTCCTCTCGGTCCGCGCCGCCGGCGGGGACGTGCGCATCGTCTACTCCCCGCTCGACGCGGTCCGGATCGCGCGCGAGAACCCGGAGCGCGAGGTGGTCTTCTTCGCCGTCGGCTTCGAGACGACCGCGCCGGCGAACGCGATGGCGGTCTTTCAGGCGCGCGAGCTCGGCCTTCGCAACTTCACCGTTCTCGTCTCGCATGTTCTCGTTCCGCCGGCGATCGAGGCGATCCTCTCCTCGCCTGCGAACCGGGTCGAGGGGTTCCTCGCCGCGGGGCATGTCTGCGCGGTCATGGGAACCGGGGAGTACGTTCCGATCGCCAGGAGGCACAAGGTCCCGATCGTGGTGACCGGGTTCGAGCCGGTCGACATCCTCCAGGGGATCCTCCTCACCGTCCGCCAGCTCGAGGAGGGGAGGGCGGAGGTGGAGAACGCTTACGCGCGCACCGCGCGGAGCGAGGGGAACGTCCCCGCGCGCGCCCTCATCTCCCGCGTCTTCCGAGTAGTCGACCGAAAGTGGCGCGGCATCGGCACGATACCGCGGAGCGGGCTCGGGCTCGCCGACGAGTTCGCCTCGTTCGACGCGGAGACCCGCTTCGACGTGGCCGCGCGCACCGCGGAGGAGTCGCCGGTCTGCATCAGCGGCCTCATCCTTCAGGGCGTGAGAAAACCGCACGAATGCCCCGCCTTCGGCGCGGCATGCACGCCCGAACACCCTCTCGGCGCCACGATGGTCTCCTCCGAAGGGGCCTGCGCCGCCTACTACCGCTACCGAAGAACGTAGGAACGAGATTCTCTCCCGGCGGGTTGCTCGCCGGGAGGTATCTGGTTCCACCTCAACACCCTCCCAGGTCCGTCCGCGCGTTCTGTGGTATTCTCCCCCTCTGGGAACCGGATTCCTCGGCATGAGGTATCCGGTTCCATTCGGTCACGCCCCCCTGGAGGCCCGCGTGAAAAGCGACAACGACTTCGCCCTCTCCTGCCCGATTCCGATCGAGGAGTA
>JBDRFQ010000139.1:0-8625 GCA_043818685.1 Candidatus Eiseniibacteriota bacterium | reverse complement strand
GCTCCCGGTTCCGCTCCTTGAGGGACCCGAACGAGCGGAGGTCGGCGACCAGGTCTTCGAGGGGCGACAGAAGCCGGTCGGCGGCCTCGCGAACGGGCCCGACGGGAGACTCGCGCGCGAGCGCGAGAAGGCCGAGAACGGCGACGAAGAGGGCGATCGGCCAGAGGGTATGACGGGGACGGAGGCGCATCCGGCTCTACTTCATCAGGACCTTCTCGTAGTTTTCCGGTTCGTCGAGGATCTTCCCCGTGCCGAGAACGACCGCGGTGAGGGGATCCTCGACGAGATTGATCGGGAGGTTCGTCTCCTCGCGGAGGAGAGTGTCCAGACCGCGGAGAAGCGCGCCGCCCCCGGTCAGCACGATTCCTCGATCGACGATGTCGGCCGCGAGCTCGGGGGGCGTGTTCTCCAGGGACCTCTTCACCGCGTCCACGACCGCCGCGATCGGCTCCTGCATCGCCTCCCGCACCTGGCCCGACCGAACGACCATGGTCTTCGGAACGCCGGAAACGAGATCGCGTCCCTTGATCTCCATCTCCTCCTCCGTGCCGAGATCGTACGCGGTCCCGATGCGGATCTTGATCTGCTCCGCGGTCTGGTCGCCGATGAGGAGGTTGAGGGTCCGCTTGACGAAGTGAATGATCGCCTCGTCCAGCTTGTCCCCGCCGACCCGGATCGACGTCGAGGTCACGATGCCGTAGAGGGCGATCACGGCGATCTCCGTCGTCCCTCCCCCGACGTCGATCACCATGTTCCCCGCCGGTTTGTTGATCGGAAGCCCGACCCCGATCGCCGCGGCGACGGGCTCGGTGACCAGATAAACCTCCCGCGCTCCCGCGGCGGCGGCGGAGTCCCGCACGGCCCTCTTCTCCACCTCGGTGATGCCGGAGGGGACGGCGATCATGATCCGCGGCCGGATGAAGAGGCGCCTTTTCTGCACCTTCTGGATGAACTCGCGCAGAAGAGCCTCGGCGGTCTCGAAGTCGGCGATCACCCCCTCCTTCAGGGGACGGATCGCGACGATCTCGCCCGGGGTGCGGCCGAGCATCCCCTTCGCCTCTTTCCCCACGGCGATCACCTTCCCCGTCGCCTTGTCGAGCGCGGCGACGGAGGGCTCGTTCAGCACGATCCCCCGCCCCTTCACGTAGATCAGCGTGTTGGCGGTGCCGAGGTCGATGGAGATGTCGTTCGTGAAGTAGCCGAGGAGCGTGTCGAGGAACATGGCACCCTCGTTGGGCGGCTTACAGGTAGCCCATCTCGCGCAGGCTCTCGAACCTGCCGTCTCCGATGATGACGTGGTCGAGCACGTCGATTCCGACCAAACGCCCCGCGTCGACGAAGCGCTCGGTGATCTCGATGTCCTCCCGGCTCGGCGTCGGAACTCCCGTGGGATGGTTGTGAACCAGGATGATCGAGGCAGCGCTCCTCACGATCGCGGCCTTGAGCCCCTCCCGCGGATGGATCAGCGAGGCCGTGAGCGTCCCGATCGACACGACCTCCACGCCGATCACCCGGTTCTTCGCATCCAAAAGAAGTACCCGGAACTCCTCGCGGTCGAGACTCCGCATCTCGTCCATGAGGAGACGCGCGGCGTCC
This sequence comes from Candidatus Eiseniibacteriota bacterium, assembly GCA_043818685.1. GTDB lineage: Bacteria > Orphanbacterota > Orphanbacteria > Orphanbacterales > Orphanbacteraceae > VGIW01. Next base: position 7,029 of record JBDRFQ010000139.1, on the reverse strand, counting down.
TTCGGCGAGCGGATCGGGTACGGGTCCTCCTTGCGGAAGCGCACCACCCGCCGGCCGAGCTCGACGGCCGCCAGGAGTCGCGCCGCCTTCCCCTCTCCCACGCCGGGCACGTCCATGAGGGGCGCCGCTCCCGAGAGGGCGAGAGCGCGCAGGTTGCCGAGACGCGCGAGGAGATCCGCCGCGACCTCGAGCGCGCCCCGGCCCGGCCTTCCCGATCCGAGCAGGATTGCGATCAGCTCCCGGTCGGCGAGGGCGGCCGCCCCCTTCTCGAACATCCTCTCCCGCGGAAGATCGGACCGCGGGAGGGACGGCGAGGCTTCGCTTCCCCCCTTCATCCCCACCTCCCCCTTTCGGGACAGCGAGCCCCACGCCGCGCCTCGGGGAATCTAGCAGAAAGCGGTTCGTCCGCGCAATCTTTTTGCCCGAAAGGGCCTCGAGCGCCCGAGCGGCGCGCTCCTCCGTCTCGCCGTGCACGCGTTCGATGCACGACGAAGGCGGCCTCGCTACGCCGCAAAGACGGCGAGCGAAAGGCGGTCGAGGCGCGCGACGAGAAACGCCTGGACGATAGGCGGGTCGAACTGGGTGCCCGAGGAGGCGAGGATCGTGCGCACGGCGTGGCGATGCAGGGAGGCGCGGCGATACGGCCGGTCGCTAGTAATCGCGTCGTACGCGTCGGCGACGGCGAGGATCCGTGCGAGGAACGGGATCTCCTCGCCGGCGAGCTCCCCCGGGTATCCCTTCCCGTCGAAGCGCTCGTGATGGTGGCGGACCATCCCGACGATCTCGCGGTCCGCCGTCTCGTGCTCGACGATCCGCGCACCCCACACGGTGTGGCCCCGGATCTCGGTTCGCTCGTCGTCCTCGAGCGGGCCGCTCTTCCGGAGGAGCGGAGCGCGGATGCGGATCTTCCCCACGTCGTGCACCCAGCCGCCGAGGCGAAGGAGACGGATCAGGGCCGGCTCGAGCCCGAGCGCCTCGCCGATCCGGCCCGCGTAGAGACCGACTCGGAACGAGTGCTCCTTGGCGGTTGGGTCGCGCCGGGCGAGCTCGAGAAAGACGGGGTTCAGGCACTCGAGAAGGGCGCGATGGCGGGCCTCCATCGCCTCCTCCTCGCGGCCGGCGACCCACCCTTCCCGCGCTCCGACCCCGTCCTCGCCGGTCTGCATGCGTCCGCGGACCGCCTGAAGGAAGAGCGTCCATCGGTGGCAGTGGTCCTCGGTCGTGCCGAGGCCCGGCGCGAACGGGATCACGGTCCGCCGGCCCGGCCCCGGCGAGGGGGGGAGCCCGCTCAACTTCGGGAGGTAGCCGACCAGATAGCGGATCTCCCCTCCGTCCGGCGGGCCCAGCGCGCCTCCCAGCTCGGCGTGCACCTCGATCGGGACGCGGAGCCGTCTCGCCTTGAGCCGGAGCCAATCCGCGACCTCCGGCCTCGGCTCGATCGCCACGATCCTCATGGGCCAGGCTCCCCGTTCTTCACGTAACTTCCTAAAACAACGATGTATCTTATGCAACCAAATAGGTTACGGGATGCAATCTAGCGGAACCGCCGGGCGGGCGTCAAGGCCTTTTTTTCTTGAGTCTGCACGGTGCGGGCGACGGAGATCCCTCCGATCCCGAGGCTCCCGATGAGGACGGCGTTCTCGACCCCGGGACGTTATCGGGGGCGAACAGCACCACGATCGGTCAGTCGCCCGACCTGACCGCCGAGATCGCGAGCCTCTCGAGCAGGAAGACATACGCCATGAGGACCGCGATGACCGCCGCCTGGCTGAGCGCGATCTCGTAGGTGAGCCCTTCGCGGCTCAGGGCGCGGCCGACGAGATCGGTCGCCAGCGTGGCGATCATGAGGCCGACGACGAGCGCCTTCACGCCGATGACCTTGCACTTCGCGGCGTGCTCCTCCCGTTCCGCCAGCCTCCGGTCGGGTGAGGCGCCACGCTCATCGCCGTCCGATCCCGTCGATTCCTGATCCGTCTGGTTTCTCAGGATGCTGACGATGTACTTGGCGAGGCTCTGCAAGATGAGGAAGGCGAGAGGCGCCAGGAAGAAGAACTCCAGCCCCTTGAGACACATCTGGAGCGCCTTCGATTCCGGCGTCATCCCGTGAAGGTCCGCGGGAGCGCGGCCGAAGTAGATCAAGATCCCTCGGCCGCTCTCGCGGAAGCCCATGAAGAAGATCGCCACCATGAGGGCGAACGCCGCGAAAGCGGCGACGACGTACAGAATCCCCGCCAGTACGGCCAGACCTTCCTTGACGGATTCGCTGCTTCTCTTGGAGACAGCCTTCATCGGCTCGGTCCCTCCATGCCCGCCGCCGCGGGCGACGGACTCGACACGTTCGCCCCGGTTCTCGGCACGAACACGAGACCCTGCTGCCCGTACAGGGGAAAGAGGAAGTCCTGCTTGTTGACCAGCTCCAGGATCCCGCTCGCCCCTGCCGCCTGCCCGCCGGCGTACCGAACGACGCTGAGCAGAACCGCGTTGTGCTCTTCCGGGAAGTTCCGCGCCGCCTGCGCAAACTCGGGGGTTTTCGAATGCTCGCCAAACGCTCTCTGCACGAAGCCGAGGTACTCTTCCCTCGCGAACGACTTTCTGTCGAGAGAGAGGATCAGCTCGGCCATCGAGAGCAACCCGTAGTACTCCTCCGGTTGGCCGACCTCCTTCGCGCCCACGAAGAAGCTGCTCACTTCCTCGGCCGAGAGCATCTGGATGACCCCGGGGATGAAGATCTCCTCCCGCGCGCAGAGCGGGAAACGCGACGCGAGCTGATCCAGGCTGTTGAACAAGAGCGTGATGTGGGGCTTCCGCGACCTGTTCTCGTCCCGGTTCATCCGCTTGATGCTGAGCAGGAGACGGTGGAAGAACTCCTCGGGCGTGATGTATCCCGGCGGGTAGTACATCACCTCCAAGAGGCCCTTCTTCTCCAGGTCTTCCCACAGGTCGATCTTCCGCTCCGGCCAGTGCTGCTTGAGGATCTTCTCCATCGTGTCCCGGGTCATCCCCTCGTCGTCCCGGAGCGAGATCACCAGGGCCTTGTGGAGGATCTCGGGTGTAGCGGGCACGCCTCCGGCTGAGACGGCCGGCGGTTGGTCCACGATCCTGTGGAGAAGCTCCAGATAGCCGAGATGGCTCTTGTGCCCTCCGCGCGTTCCGATGAGCCCCACGCATCGTCCCATCGGGAAGCCGCCGTAGAGCGCCCTGTTGAGGTTCATCACGGGCGAATCGATCGGCTCGGGCTTGATGATCGGGCTCTTCCGCTTGTACTCCGAGAGGTAGTAGTGGATGGAAGGGAAGATGAAGATCCCCCCCTCTCTCCGGAACGGGTGGGAGCGCATCCTCCGGGAAGCCTCTTTCGCTTCCTTCGAGCTCTCTTCGCCATCGTCCCTCGAAGAGCCTCTTGCCGCCTTCTTCAGAGGCTCCTTCCCATCGACTCTCGAGGGTTCGTAGATCTTGAGCTGGTGCTTCCCCCACTTATGCACCTGGTAGCGGGCCTTCAGGATCTCGATGTTCCGGATCATGTACCCGGAAGGGTATTCGCGATCCAGCCGGATAACGACGTCGCTCGTGAACTCCCAGAAATCCGCCGCCCTGCTGTCCGGGGTGGAGTCGAGGATGACGATGAGGATTTTGGGGCCGAGCTCGGCGATCTGCATGAAGTGCCGGAAGATCTCCGCACGGTCCTCCCTCTCGGGGATCGTGTTCAGGCTGTCGATCACTACTACGTGGGGGATGGCCCCCCTGCCCGCCCTTCGGCCGGATTCCGGCTTCGCCTTCCTCGAGGAGGAGGAAAGGACGCTCGGATTGATCCCCAAGAGCTCGAGGATCGGCCCCAGCACGTCGCGGGCCGTTTCGACAAGACCGGGCTTGTTGTGCGCCCACTGCCTGAGCTCGCTCTCCCGGCGAACCTCGAAGATGGACACGGGCGAGATCGCGTCGCCGCCTTCGGATCCGAACACCCGATCGACGTCCGTCCAGTTGAGCTTCTTGGCGTTCTCGATCATCCAGGGGCCGTGTCCCTCGGTCGTCACGTAGTAGGTCGTGAGAGGGTCCTTCGACATCGCCCATCGGTAGCAGAGCTCGGTGGCCAGCGTGCTCTTCCCGGTTCCGGGAGGGCCCGTAATCAGAAGCGTGATGGCTCTCTTCTCCTGCTCCTCGGTGTCGGGAAGGGCGATCCCTCCCATGAAGAGCGTGTCGAGCCAGGAGACGGCCTTCTCCCTGCCCCCCTCTTCGCCTCCCTCGGAATCGCCGAGAGAGAACTGGGCCTGCTCGAACATGTAGTCGCGTTCGGGATCGCACCAGAAGGCCTGTGAGATGTGGGTGAGCTGCTTCTTCATGGAGTCCCCTCCGCACCGGGTCCGGTCGAGGATCCTCGAGGGTCGTCCCGGCGAGCGCCGGGCGGCGATCCCTCCGTTCGGACTCGGCAATGGACAGGCGGCGTTTCCAGCTCTCTCCGATCGAGAAGATCATACCACGCGAGGTCGAAAGGGCAGACACCGAAGGAAACCGCCCTTCGCGGTCGAGCCCTCCGGACCGGGAATCGGGCCGGCCCGGTCCTGCCGGGTCCTCCGGCAGGGAGGGCGCCCCTCACACCTCCCCCGCCCTACTCGTCGGCCGCGCGGAGGGCCGGCGACGCCGTACCGTTCTCGAGGATCTCTTTCGAGGGGGTGTGGGAGAAGGGGATCGGGTAGGCGCCGTCGAAGCAGGCGGTGCAGTAGCCGAGTCCGGCCGGGGCCGCCCCTTTCAATCCCTCGATCGTCAGATAAGCGAGGTCGTCGACGTCGAGGTACTTCCGGATCTCCTCCACCGTGTGGGTCGAGGCGATCAGCTCGCCCCTGGTCGGCGTGTCGATCCCGTAGAAGCAGGGGTATCGGATCGGGGGCGAGCTGATGCGGAGGATCACCCTCGCCGCCCCCGCGTGCCGGATCATCTTGACGAGCTTCCGCATCGTCGTTCCGCGGACGATCGAGTCGTCGACCACGACGACCCGCTTTCCCGCGAGGACGTTCCGGACCGCGTTGAACTTGACGCGCACGCGGAGGTCGCGCATGTGCTGGATCGGCTGGATGAAGGTGCGGCCGACGTAGTGGTTTCGGATGAGCCCCATCTCGAACGGGATGCCGGAGCGCTCCGAGTAGCCGAGCGCCGCCGAGTTCGAGGAGTCGGGAACGGAGATGACGATGTCCGCCTCCGCGGGGAACGACTCGGCGAGAACGTGGCCGAGGCGCCGCCTGACCGGATCGACCGCGTGGCCGAAGATCGTCGAGTCGGGCCGAGAGAAGTAGATGAACTCGAAGATGCAGTGGTGGGGATCGCGGGATCCGTCGAGGGGGATCGACCGGATCTTTCCATCCTCGATCACGACCATCTCGCCCGCGCCGACCTCCCTTTCGTATGTTGCGTTCAGGATGTCGAGGGCGCACGACTCCGACGCGACGAGAAATCCCTCTCCGATCCTTCCGATGCAGAGGGGACGGAAGCCGTCCGGGTCGCGCGCGGCGATGAGACGCCGCCCGTCGGCGAGAACGAGGGAGAACGCCCCCTTGACCGACCGGAGCGATTCCTGAACCCGGTCGACGAGAGTCTTCCGGCGCGAGCGAGCGATGAGATGGACGATCACCTCCGTGTCCATTGAGGTCTGAAAGATCGCGCCCTCCCGCTCGAGATCCTGGCGGAGCTCCCAGGCGTTCACGAGGTTCCCGTTGTGTGCGAGGGCGAGAACCCCGCCGAGGCAGTGCGAGACGAGGGGCTGCTGGTTCTCCGGCCGGCACGAGCCGGTCGTCGAGTAGCGGTTGTGTCCGACGGCGACGTCCCCGGGGAGATCGGCGAGGCCGTCCAGGGTGAAGACGTCGGATACGAGGCCCGCTCCCTTCCTCACCCGGTGCCTTCCGTTCTCGAAGGCGACGATCCCCGCCCCCTCCTGGCCCCGGTGCTGGAGCGCGTAGAGACCGAAGTAGGCGAGCTCGGCCGCCCTGGGAACGCCGATCGCCCCGATGACGCCGCACTCCTCACGCCACCCGCTCATCGCGCGGCCTTCTCCCCCGACCCGGCCGGCTCGAGGGTGTGCTCCTGGTAGTGGGGGTTGACGAGAAGTCCCCCCTTCGGGCTGTTTGCCAGGGCGAGCGACTCGGCGAGGGCGAGCCCCTCCTCCCCCGCCGCCCCCTCGAAACGGAGGAACCAGAGGGTCGCGTAGCGGACGCGCTCGAGCCCCGGCAGGCGGTAGCGCGAGCGGAGCGTTTCCTCCGCGACTGCCCCCTCGAGATCCTCCCGGCCCCGCACCGCGAGGAGGAAACCCTCCTCCCTCCACCCGCTCCGGTAGTCCTCCGCGTAACGGAAGAGGTGCTTGTTCGGGTTGACGAAGAGGTTCGACTCGCTCACGAGCTTTTCGAGGCGCCCCTGAAACTCGTTCCCGTCTCGATAGGTGAACTCCCAAAGATCCGAGCGGTCGAGCCGGGCGAGCCTCTCCCCGCCGCGGACGCGCCTCCGGATCGTCTCCTCCGCCGTGAGGGCGGCGAGATCGCCCGTCCGGAGACGGACGAGAAGATAGAGCGTTCGGTTCATCGCAACCCCTCCCGCACCGCTCCGGCGAAGGCGGCGAGGACCGCGAGCCCCGGCCCCGCGTCGAAGAGAGAGCCCTCGCCCGTGCGAAGCCGCACCTTCCTCCTGCCCCACGCCGAGGGGAGGTGATCCGGAACCTGATGGAGCCACGCGGCGCGCTCCGGGTGGGGCATCATCGCGACCACGTTCCCCGCCCGGTTCGAGAGGGCCGCCGCCCCGAGCGCCGCGCCGTTCGGGCAGAACGGGAACTCGCCGGTCGCCTTCCCCTCCGGCGTCGCGTAGCGGAGCGGGATCTGGCCCCTCTCGCGCAGGCCCTCGAAGAAGCCGTCCCCCTTGGCCACGAACCTCCCCTCCGCGTGCGCGACCGGGAGCGGAAGCACCTCGCCCTCCGCGAGCGCCCTCGCGAGAAAGGACCCCTTCCCCTCGTGCACGACGTGCACCCAGTCGCAATGATAACCGGTGCGATGGGGCATC
>JBDRFQ010000138.1:0-3040 GCA_043818685.1 Candidatus Eiseniibacteriota bacterium | reverse complement strand
AATCGTTTACGTAGAGCCTCGCGCCCGACGTGGCGAGGTAGAGCGCGAGGAAGGTCGCGAGGAGGAGGGGCGCGGTCTCGATCCGGGTCATCGTCTCTCCGTGTGGGCCTTCCGGGCCCCGTCCGCCCGAGGATAGGGAAGGGGGAGGGCGCGCGCAAGAGCCGTGCCGATCTCACCCGCGCCGAGCGCGGGCAACCGGGCCGTCGCCGGGCGCCGGAGGCGGCGGTCCCGGAGTTCCCCGCTCTCCGGGCGGGGCTTTCCGGGCCCCGTCCGCCGGTGAGTGGAACTCCCAGCCTTCCGCGGCTTCTCGGGGCCTTTCCGGCCGCCCCGTTGCTGTCCCAGGCGCGGCGGGCTCGCGGATCCGAACAGGCAACGAAACTCGACCGAATCGAACGACTAAAAAGAGGAGCGGTGAGGTCGACGCGAGAAAAAGCTACAATCGATGAAGATCACCCACGCCGATTGGAGGTCCCCTTGTTAATCGCCTGTATCCGATTCAAGGAGAATCGAATCGACGTGACCTCTTACAGAACGCTTGAAGGCAAGATCTCCGGATCCTGTAGCCTCACGCCCCTTTCCGGGGTGTGAATCAGGTTCTCAGAAAAGGGACTGCGGTAACCACCTGTGATAGAAAGGATTACGGATGGGGCCGGCGGGAGAACCTGGCACGCCTCTTGTATAGTAGACCATAGCCGGTAGGAGGGAGATGATCCCCTGCCTTCCTTCGTGTCGCGCTTCGTCCTGTGAACCAAATCAAACGGAAGGGAAACTGCCTAGACTACCCTGGGTTTCCAATGTAGCGTGCACGGGTCGTGCGGGGGATTCTTGTTCGGGGCCGCTCCCGGCGGGGCGGCCTCTTTCCTTCGGATATCCCGGCTTCCGGAAAACCGGCGCGGCCCTTGCGTCCGAGTTCTCTCCGCCCTCCCCGCGTGGATCCGTCTCCCTCGCTCTCTCCGCGACCGGGCATCGGCCGGGCTTTCGGACCTCCTCCCCGGAGAACCTCCCCCTCGGGCCGACCCTCGGGGTCCCCGAGCGCGCCGCTCCTCCTCGGCGCACGTCCTCGATGCACGCCAGCCGCCGCGCCTCGGCGGGGCCCCGGTGACCCGCACCGATTGACAAGGTGTTCCCGGGACACGAAACTGATCGTCATGGGCGTTCTCGTTCTCGTGAACCCGCGGGCGGGATTCCGCCGCGACCGGGTCGGGATTTCCAGGCGCATCGCCTCCCTTTTCCCTCAGGGCGAAGTGGCGGTGGAGGTCCCCGAATCGAAGGGGGAGCTTCGCGCCCGCGCGGAAGAGGCGGCGGCGCGCGGCGTTCGTCTGGTGGTCGCCGTCGGCGGGGACGGAACGGTCCGAGAGGTCGCCGGCGCCCTCCTCGACACGGAGAGCGTTCTCGGCATTCTCCCGCTGGGATCGGGGAACGGTCTCTCTCGCGGGCTCGGCATCGGTGTCTCCCAGTCCCGGGCGCTCCGCGTGCTGGCCGAGGGAAAGGACCGGGCGATCGACGTGGGGATCCTCAACGGGGAGCCGTTCTTCAACCTCTCGGGGATCGGGTTCGACGCGGTCGTCGGGAAGGAGTTCGACCGGAGCCCGTTCCGCGGGTTCCTCCCCTACTTCGGGATCGCCGCCAGGGAGTCGCTCCAGTACCGCCGCGTCGAGGTGAGCCTTCGGCTCCCGGGGCGCGAGATCATCGCGAGGGTCTTCCTCATCACCGTCGCGAACCTGAGCCAGTTCGGGGCGGGCGCGATCATCGCGCCGCAAGCGGACCCCGCGGACGGGCTCCTCGACATCGTCGTGATCCGCAAGCTCTCCGCCTTCGAGCTTCTCCTCTACGCGCCCAAGCTCTTCGACGGGTCGGTGCAGGAGCTCTCCAACCTCGAGACCTACAGAAGCCGCGCGTTTCGGATCGTCCGCGCCCAGAAAGGGCCGGTCCACCTGGACGGCGAGCCGTTCCGGTTCGGGCACGTGCTCGACTACTCGGTTCTCCCGGGCGCGCTTCGGGTGCGGGTCCCCGCCTGACCCCGTGATCGTCCTGGCGCCCCGCCTCCTCTTTTTCTAAGATCCGGGTTGTCGGCCGTTCGGAACTTCTTCGGCTTCCGAGCCAGGATCATGCACGCGTTTTCGTCGCGAGGGTGCCGAGCGCGTGCCGAGAGGCCGACCTGGACGAGCCGCTCCCGGAAACGTAGTCTCGGCACTACGCTCCAGGAAGCGGCGACGGAAGGGAAGCCTCGCAGGCGTCCCCTCGCTCGACCGAGGCGGGCACAGGGCCCGAAGGGGCGGGTCGCCGAGGAAGCTCCCGAAGCGCGGGAGCGCGGAGGGAGATCCGCAGCCGCAGCAGGAAATGTGTGCATAATCCAGGCGAGGGAGGAGGGGACCTTGAAGAAGCATCTCGTGCTCGTTTCTCTTCTCGCCCTCTCTTGCGCCAGGGGGGCGGAGCGCATCGCAACGAGAGGGGAGCCCGCGGGAGACCTCTATGTTCACAGCCCCGGAGCGCCCCGCGTCAATCTGGAGGAGACCGAGCGGAGCGGCCGCGCGCCCGATCCGCCGGCGGGATCGGTTCTCTGGCAGGCGCGCCTTCCCCTCGGCCCGACCGAGGGGAGACGTCCCGCGATTCTCCTCGCGGCGGGCCCGTCGGGAGATCCCCTCGAGGGGCGGATCCGGATCGATCCGCTCGGCCTCGGGGATTTCCTCTCCGCCGATCCGGTCCCGCTCGAGCCGGACGAGGAGAGCGAGGGGTACTACTGGACGCCGGCGATCCCCTTTTCGTTCCCTGCGGTCCTCCCCTCGGGGACGGTGGAGGCGAGCGCCTCCTTCCGCCTCCTCCTCCGGGTCGGCGCGGAGGGGGGATGGGTGCGCCTCTACCCGGACGAGATCCGGACCGGCGTCTTCCCGGGGGACGGGAAGCGTTTTCTTCTCTATGACGGGGATCGGAACGGGATCCACGACCTGGCCGATCGGCTGGTGATCGACGCGAACGGCGACGGGACGTTCGACGGCAACCGGAACAGCATCGAGCTGTACGCGATGGACGAGCCCTTCCT
>JBDRFQ010000137.1:0-18939 GCA_043818685.1 Candidatus Eiseniibacteriota bacterium | reverse complement strand
CGAAGACGCCGCGCGCACGATGCAGCGGGACGCGGAGCAGAAGATCCGGGAGATGCGGGAGTAGCATGACGTCCGGCTGGCGCCGATACTCCCTCCCCTACCTCTTCCTCGCGCCTGCCGGCCTGGTCATGCTCTTCGTCGTTCTCTACCCCTTGCTCTACAACGTCGTGATCGCCTTTTCCAACATGAGCCTGTACCACCTGCGCGACTGGAGGTTCGTCGGCCTCGATCACTTCCGGACCATCGCCCGGGAGCCGGCGATCTACTCGGTCTTCCTGAAGACGATGATCTGGACGACGGTGAACGTCGCGTCGCACCTCTTCCTCGGCGTGGGGCTGGCGCTCCTCCTCAACCAGAAGATCCGGGGACGGGCGACCTACCGGGCGCTCCTCATTCTTCCTTGGGCGATGCCGCAGTACATCACCGCGCTCACGTGGCGGGGGATGTTCAACTACGAGTACGGCGCGATCAACCTGATCCTCCGGGGGCTCCACCTGCCGCCGGTCCCCTGGCTTTCGAGCGCGAACTGGGCGTTCGCCGCCCCGATCATCGCGAACATCTGGCTCGGCTTCCCGTTCATGATGGTGATCGCGCTCGGCGGGCTCCAGTCGATCCCGAAGGAGCTCTACGAGGCGGCGGCGATCGACGGGGCGTCGTGGTGGACCCGCCTCCGGAAGATCACGCTTCCCCTCCTGAAGCCGGTCCTCGTTCCGGCGGCGATTCTCGGGACGATCTGGACATTCAACAACCTGAACGTCATCTGGCTCGTGACGAACCAGGGAGAGCCGGCGGACAAGACGCACATCCTGGTGACCTACGTCTACAAGGCGGCGTTCCACTACTACCGCTACGGCTACGCGGCGGCCTTCTCGATGGTGATCTTCTTCATCCTGCTCGCGTTCGTGGTCGCGTTCCTCCGGGCGTCGCGGGAGAAGGAGGCGGCGGCATGAGCCTCCGGCGGCTTCGCGCGGCGGGCCTTCACCTCGCGCTGATTCTCTTCACGCTCGCCACGGTCTATCCGGTGGTGCAGGTTTTCAGCATCTCGCTCCGACCGGGGAACCGGCTCTACTCGACGTCGCTCCGCATCATCCCCGAGGGGGCGACCCTGGACGCGTTCCGGAGCATCATCCTCGACAAACCGTTTCTTCTCTGGATGCGGAACTCGCTTCTCGTGTCCGTCGTCGTGACGATCCTCGGGGTCGCGCTCGCCTCGACCGCCGGGTACGCCTTCTCCCGCTTTCGGTTCCCGGGACGGGGCGCCGGGATGCTCGCGTTCCTCACGACGCAGATGTTCCCCGCCACGATGCTCCTCCTCCCGCTCTTCGTGCTTCTGCGAAGGGTCGGGCTCGTGGACACGCTCCCCGGGCTCATGGTGGCGTACGTGGCGACCGCGCTTCCGTTCTGCGTCTGGACGATGAAGGGGTACTACGACTCGATCCCCGTCGAGCTCGAGGAGGCGGCGATGGTGGACGGGACGAGCCGCGTCGGGGCGTTCCGGCGCGTGACGCTCCCCCTCTCGGCGCCCGCGCTCATGATCACGGCGCTCTTCAGCTTCATCTCGGCTTGGTCGGAGTTCATGGTGGCGCGAGTCATCGTTCAGTCGGTCGGTCTCTATACGCTTCCGCTCGGTCTGGAGTCGCTCGCCGGGACGTTCCAGACGGAATGGGCGAACTACTCGGCGGGGGCGCTTCTCGTCTGCATCCCGGTCGTCGCGCTCTTCCTCGCGCTGAACCGCTATCTCGTCGCGGGCCTCACGCTCGGCGGGGTCAAAGGGTAGGGCTCGGCAGACCGGGATTTCCCTCGGGACCCGCTGCGAAAGCGCGGCGCACGAAGTCGGTCGTTTCCCGCGAAGAGGCTTCTACTCCGTCGAGTCGGGCTTCTCGTCTTCCGGTTCGAGCTCGATCGAGGCCGAGTTGATGCAGTAGCGAAGCCCGGTCGGCGCCGGACCGTCGTCGAAGAGGTGTCCGAGATGTCCCCCGCACCGGCTGCAGAGCACCTCGGTCCGTACCATGAAGTGGCTCCGGTCGGTCTCTTCGTCGATCGCGCCCGTGTCCGCGGGCGCGTAGAAGCTCGGCCACCCGCAGCCGGCATCGAACTTCGTGTCCGACTTGAAGAGCGGCTGGCCGCAGGCTGCGCAGACGTAGGTTCCGGGCTTCGTCGCGTCCCAGTACTTGCCGGTGAACGGGCGCTCGGTCCCCTTTTCGCGAAGGACGTGGTACTGCTCGGGAGCGAGGGTCTTGCGCCACTCCTCCTCGCTCTTCACGATCTTGTTCTTCTCCGCCATCTCTCTTCTTTCCATCCGCGCCGAGAGCCCCTCCTCGGAGCCGCCCGCTTCCGTCGTCCCGCTCTTGCCCGCCTCCCCTCCACCGTAGCGGCAGGAGAGCGCCGGAAGGGCAAGAGCCGCGAACAAAACCATCGATCCGAGCCTGAGCCTGTTCACTTCCCTCCCTTTCCTGGGGTTCGTGCCCTCCCGTGGGCCCGCATCTCTGTAGGTAATCCCTTTCCGCCGGACTCGCCACACGCCCCGCCGGGCCCCTCTCGAACAACAAGCGGTTGAGCGCCGCGCTCGAATGCCCTACGCTTGGCGCCGGCAGACCAGGCTTCCCATCCCGGAAGGAGATCGACATGTTTCGCCGTATGAACGACTTCCTCGGCGCCTATCGGAGCCTCTCCGAGGGCACCGGCCGCCTTCTCGAGGCGATGAACGACCGGACGGCGGGGCAGCCGGTCGCCGAGGGGCACCGCACCCTCGGCCGAATCGCCTGGCACATCGTGACGACCGTCCCCGAGATGATGAAGCGGACCGGCCTCCCCCTCTCTTCGGTCGATCCGGACCTTCCACCGCCCGAATCGGCGGCCGAGATCGCCGTCGCGCACCGCGCGGTCTCCGCCGAGCTCGTCGCCGCTCTCGAGAAAGGCTGGAGCGACGACACCCTGGAGAAGACCGACGACATGTACGGGGAGATGTGGCCGCGCGGGAAGACGCTCGCCGCGCTCATCAGCCACGAGATGCACCACCGCGGACAGATGACGGTTCTGCTTCGCCAGGCGGGGGCGAAGGTGCCGGGGCTCTTCGGTCCGTCGAAGGAGGAGTGGGCCCGGTTCGGGATGCAGCCGCCGCCCTACTGAACGCGCTCGCGGCGGCGGTCCTCTCGGGCGAAGGACAACCGCCGGACCGGGGAGACTACCATGAATGAACCATTGAACGACAAGGAAATTCGGATCCTCGGGTGCCTCATCGAAAAGGAGCGGACGACTCCGGAGTACTATCCCCTCACGCTGAACGCGCTCGCGAACGCGTGCAACCAGAGATCGAACCGGAACCCGGTCGTCGCCCTCGCCCACCAGGACGTGTCCGCGGCCGCCGACGGGCTCCGCGGAAAGGGCTGGGTCGTGATCGTCGACGAGGCGGGGAGCCGCGTGGAGAAGTACCGCCACGCTTTCGGGGAGAAGACGCGCCTCTCCGAAGGGGAATCGGCGGTCCTCGCCGAGCTGATGCTTCGCGGCGCGCAGACGGCGGGGGAGCTTCGGGCGCACGCGGGGCGCATGGCGCCGCTCGGAGGGCTCGACGAGGTCCAGGCGATCCTCGATCGCCTCATGGAGGGGGAGGACCCGTGGATCGTCCGCCTTCCCCGCCGGAAGGGGTTCAAGGAGAGACGGTACGTGCATCTCCTCTCCGGGCCGCCCGTGTCGTCCGAAGAGGAGGCGCCTCCGGATCGCGGCGAGGCGGCCGCCCCCCGCCGGAACGGCGGACGCGAGAATCCACACGCTCGAGGAGGAGGTCGCCTCGCTCCGGGAGCGGGTCGCGGCGATTGAGCGCTTTCTCGAGGAGCTCCGATCCTCGCCTTGAATCGACAAGACGCTTCGCTCGGCTGTACCGATCCGGAGCCGGGGGGGCGGGGTGGAGCGGCGAGTTGCCGCGCGCGCCGACCCCACCGCGTGCGGCGGGGATAGCCAGGTGCCGAGCCCGGCGCGCGTGGCGTGTCTGAGCAAGCGAGCCCTGCCCCCAGGCCACGAACGGCCGAACTCAGGTTCGATTTTCTGGCGAATCGAGGCGAGACGCCGTGAAGGCCGCAGTTCCCCTTCGGGGAGGACCGTCCGTCCCGCCGTTTCCGCTCCAGCCGGACGAAAGCCCCGTTCACGACCATGGAATGGGGAAAGACGCGGGGCCGGGCAGCCGGTCGTCCGGCCCCGCGCCGCCATGCGTCAGTACGACGCCTTCGGCTTCTCCATCATCTTCTTCATCTCGGCGTTCGTTCGTTCCACGTGGGTGTGGATCTTCTTGATGAGGGCCGGATCGGTCGCGGTGACGGCCATGATGTGGCCGGCCTTCGTGTCCAGCTGGTCGAACTTCGCGCCCTTCTCCCCGAGATCGACGAGATCGGAACACATGTCGCAGAGGGCGACCTTCTCGCCGCTCTGTGCCCTCTGAAAGACGACGTTGCAGCCCGCCTCCGCCCGTGTGAGGGCGGTTTCGTACTGGGCGGGCACGGTCGTGATCGACGCCATCCCCGTGGCGATCGCGTACGACTCCATCTGCGCGTGCTGCATCAGGCCGGGCTCCGCCATGTACGGAGCGCATGCGGCGCACCTCTCCATGTCGATCCAGGGTCCGTCGGCGGCGGTCGGGCTTCCGACGGCAACGAGCGCCGCGAAAGCGAGAACTCCAAGTGTCGCGGTAACAGCGGCTCTGATCTTCACGACGAACCTCCTGACGGGGGGCGAGGGCCTTCTCCGGCCGCTCGGATCGCGAATCGGTCCCGGACGCGGCTCTCTTCCGGCAAGGGAGCCTCTTCGCCGGGAGACCAGCCGGGCAAACGGATCGGGGGCTGTGCGAGGGGGGGGGGGGCGGGTCACCCAACGTAATGGATCTATGTCAGGGAGGGGCCGCGCGCAAAAAAGATTGGGCGCGGACGTGATCCGATGCGGGTCAAGGGGCTGAGGACCGCGCCCCCGGGTCGCCCTCCGCCCCCCGCTACTCGACGACCTCGACCCTCCAGCCGGCCCGGCACGCGGAGCCGAAGACGCCGATCCCCCCGCTCACCCCCCCGTAGAGCTCCGGGTGGTCGCGGTAGAGCCAGCTGTAGAGGTTTTCGTCGATCGAGAGGACGTGGATGTCGTAGGCGCCGTAGAACACCATGAGGTCTCCGTACCAACCGATTCGATAGTCGTCTCCCTCTCTCTCGAGGCCCTTCGCGCGGAAGTAGGGGGCGATGTGGCGGGGCTCTCCGTTCTCCCCGCCGTACTCATCGTGGCTCCCCGGCCCCTCCTCGGTTCCGAAGGGGTCGCGGTAGCGGGCGTCCTCCCACTCCTCGAGGCAGTACGCGTCGACGAGGAAGATCTGCTCCTCGTTCTCGCAGCGGAAGACGATCGGGAAGGAGTCGGGGATTGCCGCGTGCGTCATCGTTCCAGGGAACGCGCGCGGCTCCCGGAGCATGTCGAAGGGCCAGGGCGTCGTCGTCGAAGCGGTGATCGGATCCTCCCCCTCGATCTCGACCGTGAGGTGGTACGTGGTCCGGGCCTCGATGAGAATGCCGGGGCCGGCGTAGTAGCCCGGCCGCGCCATCGCGAGGGTGTCCGCCTCCGCTTCCCCCTCCTTCCGGAGCGTGACGAGCGCGCCCGAGACGACCGCGTCCTCGAGGTGATACGGCTCGAGGACCGCCCTCGTGCGGGCGAGGAGAAAGGCGTTCTCCTCGGAGACGGTCTCGTTCACGTAGAGGTACCCGAAGAGGACGATTTCCTCCCGCGTATCGGGCCCGGTCGTGTCCCCCTCGCCGCAGCCGCCGAGGAGGAGGACGAGGAGCGAGAGAAGAAGAAGAGCCGCCGCGGCCCCGCAGGCGGCCCGCCGGGGCGGGAACGGGAGCGCAGGGGAGCGCTCTCTCGGGGCTTTCTCGATCGGACGGCCGGCTCTTCGCATCGTCGTCCCCCTAGAACGAGACCCGGATCCCGACCGTCGGGATCAGCGGGAGCATGGCGATGTCCTCGAACTCGGCGGGGTTCTTTGATGTATCGTAGACACGGATATAAACATTCTCGTGGTTGTACGCGTTGATGATCTGGACGTTCGGCTCGATGAGAAGGCCGCGCCACCCGGTCCGGTAGGAGAGGCCGAGATCGAGCCGGTGGTAGTCGGGGAGACGGTAGGCGTTCAGGTCCCCCTCGAGAACCGTGTCGTGCTCCCGTCCGGTCGGGTCGAGAACGGTGTAGCGTCCGGCGGCGAGGGTGGTCGGCTGTCCGGTTCCGTATCGGAACGCGAGGCCGAGGCGCCACTTCCCGCTCTTCCCGAAGGGGCGCTCCTGCATGAGGACGAGCTGGTGCCGCCGGTCGTAGCTCGGGTAATACTCCTCCCCGAAATTGAAGCCGCCGATCGTCCGCTTGGTCCAGCCGAGGGAGTAGCCGATCCACCCCTCGAAGCCGGCCGCCCGGTTCCTGAGGTAGAAATCGAGGCCGTACGCCTCCCCCTCCCCGGAGTTGAACAGGTCGTCCATCTTCGCGTCCGAGTCGACGAGGGATCGGGTGAACTCCTCGCTGAACTCGACGACGTTGTCGTACGGCTTGAAGTACGCCTCCACGGAGAGGTCGAACGCCGGGTAGGGGCCGAGCTCCACGCCGAGGATGTAGTGATCCGCGCGTCCCGGCTCGAGCGTCTCGTCCACGGGGAACCACATGTCGGCGAAGCTCGCCCCCTCGAGGGAGACGAGGTTCAGGTACTGGTTGTAGCGCCCGTAGCCGGCGTGCGCGGAGAGGGTCTCCGAGAGGCGCCTCCGCACCGTGAGACGGGGCCCGAGGTCGACGTAGTCCCCCTCCGAGTAGGTCTCGATGCGAAGCCCCGCCTGGATCTCGGCGAGCGCGGAGACCCTCCACGTCTCCTGGACGAACGCGGCCCCGTACATCCCGTCGTAGCGGAAGCGGATGTCGTCCTCGTCCTCGTAGCCCTGCTCGAACCGGAAGCGGAGCGACTTCCCCTCGATTCCGAAGTCGAGCGTGTGGTCCGCGCGCGGCGTGTACGTGGCGATCGCCTTCACGCCGACGTCGTCGATCTCGTTCTTGCTTTCGAACTCGAGGTCCTCGAAGGCCACGGCGGCCCGCGAGTCGAACCGGCTGTAGGCGAGGATGAAGTCGGTGAAGACCTTCGTGCCGAAGAGGTGCGTCCATCCCCAGGAGGCGGTCCGGTTCCCCCAGTCGAGAAGCAGGTCGAAGCCGTCGCGGTCCCAGCCGAGGCGGTCGAGCCCCTCGTAGTAGCTGAGTGAGGTGCGGTCGCTCCGCCCGAGGTCCCAGTTCAGCTTGGCGTGCACGTCGTAGAACTTGTACGGGAGGTCGATGTCCATCGCGGCGGCGAGCTGCTCGATGTAGGTGTGCCGGCCGGAGAGCATCCACGATCCCCGCGCCCACGGGCCCTCGAAGGTCGCGCTCGAGGCGATCACGCTCGTGCGCACGGTCCCCTCGTACTCCTTCCGATTGCCGTCCCGGTTCCTCACGTCGAGAAGCGAGGAGAGGCGCCCTCCGAACCGCGCGGGGTAGGCGGACTTCTGGAGGTCCACGGTCTTCACCGCGTCGACGTTGAAGGTGCTGAAGAACCCGAAGAGGTGGTTCGGGTTGTAGACGTCGGCGTCGTCGAGGAGGATCAGGTTCTGGTCGGCGCTCCCTCCGCGCACGTAGAGCCCGCTGGAGAAGTCGGAGAGGGCGCTGACCCCGGGGAGCATCTGCACGCCGCGGAGGAGGTCGGTCTCGATCGCCGCGGGGATCCGGTTTAGCTCGCCCGTCGAGAGGGAGAGGCCGCCGGGGCGGACTCGGGGGAGGTCGCGGCTCGCGTCGACCCGTACCGCCTCGGCGCGGGCGGCTTCGGGCGCGAGCTCGACCGCGAGGAACAGCTCCTCATCCTCGGCGAGCGCGACCGTCCGCTCCTCGATTCGGTAGCCGACATGGCTGTAGACGATCGTGTGAGTTCCCGCGGGGATTCCGGTGAGAACGTAGTAGCCCTTGGCGTTGGCGATCTTGCCGATCGAGTGATCCCGCAGGAACACGTCCGTGTAGGAGAGCGGCTCGCCGTCGTCCGCGCCGGAGACGAGCCCGCTCACCGTGGCCGCCTCCGCGCGCGGGCCCGCCGAAAGCACGAGGGCGAGGCCTCCGAGCACGGAGACGAACCGGCGGGCCATGCGGTACCTCCAGGGCGGGCGCTTCCCGCCGCGTGCCGCCCATCATGCCCCTTCTCCTTGGACCCGGGCCTCCCGGCTGAGACGGGCGGGAGAAGGCGGATGGAACGGCGGAACCCGGACATCCTATCTCAGAAACCGCCCGCCCCGCAACGCGCGCGCCCCCTCTCGAAGATCGAGTTCGTATGAAGACGGGCCGCTCCCCGGGACCGGTCGGTTCGGGCCCGTCCGCTCGAGCGATCGGCCGTAAACGGTGCGCGCCCGCGGTCCGTCGTTTATGATGGGCGCGTCCGGCGGCGGACGACCCGCCGGGTGCCCCGGGCTTTCGGGGCGAGGAGGTGAGCGTGAGGATGCGGATTTCACAACACGCGACGCGCCGGGGTCTTCCGATCGCATGGCTCCGGGCGCTCCTCATCGGGCTCGCGGGTCTCGCGGGCTTCGTCGGCTGCGGGGACGAGGGATCTCCGGCCGGGTCGAACGGGAACCGTAATCCGGTCATCGACTCGATCAGCGTCTCCGGCGACACGATCCTCGAGGCGGACACGCTCCGCATCACGGTCCACGCGTCCGATCCGGACGGGGACACACTCGTCTACCTCTACCAGGCGACGCACGGCACGCTCGTCGCCGACGGTCCCGAGGCGTGGTGGATCGCGCCGAACACACCCGGCGGCTACTCGATCCTCGCCTCGGTGATCGACGGCCGGGGCGGGGTCGACTCCCGGCCGGTGGTCGTGGCCGTCGTCGACCGGCCGACCGGGATCAGCGGGACCGCGACGCTCGCGAACCCCGCGGGTCCTTTCGATCTCATCGGGGCGCGTCTCGCCCTCTACACGAGCGAGGCCGCGTGGCGGAACAACAACCCTTGGTACTCGAAGCTCGTTCCGGAGAGCGGCGCCCACGTCTACAACTTCATCCTGGCGCCGGTTCCGCCCGGCACGTACTACCTCGACATCTGGAAGGACATCAACGGGAACGAGGTCCGCGACGACTCGGACCTGTTCGGACTTCACGGGACCGGCTCTCTCGACTGGCCGGAGCTCCACCCGATCGAGGTGAGGGAGAACGAGATCACGATTCTCTCGGGTGCGATCAACGTCTCGTAGCCCGGCATGCGCCCGCGGCGGGGGCGTGTCCATGAACCGGAAGACCTCTCTTGGCGGGAGAAGCCGCGCCTCCGCCGCTTGGGCCTCTTCTCTTTCCATTCGCACGGCCAACCATCCGCCCGCTATCCGCGTCAAAGGGACGAGATGAGGGAAAGGCGCCTCGAGAAAGCCGGGGACCGGGATCTCGCCGACGCGGTGTTCGGCCATGGAGACGAGACCGCGTTCCGGGCCCTCTATAGGCGCCACACCCCCCGCCTTTACCGGTTCGTTCTCCGGTTTGCGGGCGGGCACGAAGCGGATGCGGAGGATGTCGTGCAGGAAACATGGATGCGCGCGTGCCGGGGCCTCGAGCGGTTCCGGTGGGACTCGGCCTTTTCGACGTGGCTTCTGGCGATCGGGCGCCGAGCCGCGGTCGATCTTCTCAGGAAGCGGAGCGCGGAGGCGGGCGCGCCGGAGGGGGAGGCGGCCGGCCCGATCCAACGCGCGGCGCCCCTACAGGAGCGGATCGATCTGGAGGGCGCCATCGCGCGGCTCCCGGACGGATACCGGCAGGTCTTTCTTCTCCATGATGTCGAAGGGATGAAACACCGCGAGATCGCGGAGCTGCTCGGGATCTCCGACGGAACGTCGAAGAGCCAGCTCTCCCGCGCGCGGGGGCTTCTGCGCGTGTATCTCGCGGGCGCGGAGGACGGCGGAGGACGAGTGAGATGAACAACGAAGAACTCACCCCGAAAGAGCGGCGCGCGCTCGAGGCGCTCCCGAGCGAGAAAAGACCGAGCAGGCTTCTGGAGGAGCGCGTGGTGCGGGCGCTCCGCGCGGAGGGCGTTCTGGCACCGGCCCGGGGGGTGGGGATCGTGATCGGACCGGCGCGCGCCGCACTCGCCACGGCGGCCGTTGTTCTTCTCGCGGCCGGCTCCTTCGCGCTCGGGCACAGGGCCGGATCGCGTCAAACCCTCGAGATCGCCCGCGCGGTTCAAGAGGAGAACGGGAAGCAGATCGCCGCGCTGGTCCAGCAGACCGGCTCGGCATACGTCGCTGCGCTCGGGAGCCTCATGCGGGCGGGCGCCATGGATCCCGAGGGTGCGCGCCAGGGGCGCGAGGCGGCGGTCGCCGCGCTCTACGCGGCCTCGCATCAGGTGGCGCGGCTCGCCCCCGAGGACGCGATCGCCCGCAACATTCTCTGGGCTCTGAGCGACCCGGTCGAGGCGCGCGGGCCGGCCGGCGATCTCTCCGAGGACCAGATCATTTGGTTTTGAAACGAACAGGGTCGAACGATTCACCGAGGAGCGTGGCTCATGATTCGAATGAGAATGAAGGCGGGACTCGCCCGCGTTGCGCGGGGTGCGGCGGTTCTGCTCCTTGCGGAGGCGGGGATGACGGCCGCGGATGCGGCGGTGCTGGAATGCGAGAAGGGGCTTCCCCCGGTGGGGAACCTCGGCATCTCGGATCTCGAGGGGAGCTTCTCCTACTATCGCGGTGCCGCAGGGGCGGGGGGGTACATCCGGTTCTGGTCGGAGCCGCGCGTTCTGCGGCTGGACGCCGCGGGTCCGAGCGCGGAGAAGGTGAGGGCGGGCGACGTACTCTTCTCCGTCGGGGGGAAGCTGATCACGACGGAAGAGGGGAGCCGTCTCTTCTGCGATCCGCCCGTGAACAGGGATGTCCTCCTGGGTCTTAGGAGGGGCGACGTGGAGACCCGCGTCTCCGTTACGCCGGAGCCGGTCTGCCCCGAGGACGAGAAGGGGATTCTCGGGCGTCTCTCTGGGCTCCCCCCCGCGGCCGAGATCGATCCTCCCTGGATCCCTCCGATCCCTCCGATCCCCTCGATCCCGTCGTTTCCGTCCATCCTCTCCGCCCCGCAGATCGCCTTCTGGACCATGCCGAAGCTTCCGCACCCGTGGCTCGGCTTCGGACTCAAGTGCAGCATCGAGGGGAAGTGGTTCTCCAACAACCTCCGTTTCACGGAGCCCCCCGTCGTGTTCAACGTCCGGTCGGGGAGCGCGGCCGACCGGGCGGGCATTCGGGCAGGGGATGTCCTCACCTATGTCGATGGTCTCCCGATCGACAAGAAGAAAGGGACCAGGCGCTTCGCCGAGATCCGGCCGGGGGACAAGGTGATGCTCACCCTGCGGCGGAAGGGCGAGCCTCTCGATCTCGAGCTGCGCGCGGATGCCGGACCTCACGCGGTTCCTGACCTCGACGCAGAGGCCGAGCGGCTTGCGGGACCGGGCCCGGCCGTCGGCGACCTCCGATACGTGGGGACGCTCGGCTCCACGGCGGTCGAGGTGCGGAGCGGAGGGCCGGTGATCGTGGAGATGGACGAGGAGGACGGTGAGATCGTCATCCGGACGGGCGACTCGGTGGTTCGCCTCCACGCGACCGATGGGGGGAAGGGGGGAGAGGCACGATGAAGACCGGGCATCGATCGACACGCGGCCGCGCGATCTCCGGGCGGGGGATCCTCGGCCTTCTCTCCGTGCTCGTCTGTGTGCTCGCGCTCTTCCCGGACCGCTGCCGTTGCGGCGAGATCGAGGACCGGGTGATCGACCCCGAAACCCGCGCGGCGATCATCGACAGCGTCGCCGCGACCCTTCGCGATTTCTACGTCTTCCCCGACGTCGCGGAAGAGATGGAGAATCGGCTCCGCGAGCGGCACCGGGAGGGGGCGTACGAGGACCTCGCCTCGCTCTTCGCCTTCGCCCAGCGGCTCACGGAGGATCTCCGGGAGGTGAACGGCGACGGGCACCTTCGTGTCGAGTTCCGGCCGGACGCCTACTTCGAGCCGCTCGAGGACGACACGATCACCGAGGAGGAGCTCCGGGAGGAGCGGGAGGAGGAGGCGTACGAGAACCACGGGTTTCTGAAGGTCGAGCGCCTCCGGGGGAACGTCGGCTACGTGCAGATGAACGGCTTCCACGACGCCTCGCGCGCGGGGGGGACCGCGGCGGCGGCGATGAGCTTCATCGCCTGCTGCGACGCGGTGATCATCGACCTCCGGCTCACGCTCGGCGGTTCCCCTACGATGGACCAGCTCCTCGCGAGCTACTTCTTCGAGGAGCCGACGGAGCTCTCGGCCTTTCACCGGAGGACGGAGGAGGGGGGCGACATCAAGCAGTTCTGGACGCTCCCCTACGTGCCGGGTCCGAAGCCCTCGAAGGCGGACCTCTACGTCCTGACCAGCCGACAGACCCCCTCCGCCGCCGAGGCCTTCGCTTATGACATGAAGCATTTGGGCCGCGCGACGATCGTCGGAGAGAAGACCGCCGGGGCCGCGCACCCGAGCGCCACCCATGTCTTCCCCGGCCTGAACCTGATCATGCGCGTGCCGTTCGGCCGCCCGGTGAACCCGGTGACCGGAACGAACTGGGAGGGGGTCGGCGTCGAGCCGGACGTGGAGGTTCCCTCGGATGAAGCGCTCGACAGGGCGCATCTCCTCGCGCTCGAGAAAATCCGGGATCGATGCGGCGACGAGAAGCGCCGCGGGAAGATCGAGTGGGCGCGCTCGTGGATCGAGGGGGAGCGGGAGCCCGCGCGCTTGAGCCCCGATCAGCTCCGGGAGTTCGAGGGGACCTACGGCCCCCGCGTGGTCGCCCTCGTCGGGGACCACCTGGAGGCACGCCGGGGCGCGGGCGACCCGCACCGCCTCGTCCCGATCGGCGGCGACACGTTCCTGCTTGAGAATCTCTACTACGTCCGCTATCGCTTCGGGCGCGACGAGGCGGGACGCGTCGCCGAGATCCTCAGCCTCACCGAGGAAGGTCCCTCCAGCGTGTACGCGAAAGAGCGCTGAGCCGGCGCTTGTCGCAAACAGAACGGCGTGGGGGCCTGCGGGCTCCTGCGCCCCGTGGTTGCGTTCGCTCCGCGGACGGGTCGCGAGCTCTCCTCCGAGGCTCGATTTCCTTCTTTGCCCTGACGTTCCTCGCCGGCGCTCTTGGATGATTCGGGTCGCAACGGCGATGGGTGAGCCGGCCGATCTCGATTCGTGAGAGGGACGAACCGGGGCCTGGTCCTTCGGGGACTGGGGGGCGGCTCAGGCAGTCCTCGATCCCCCGAGCCTCGCTTTGTGACCGGATCGGCGGGCCCCAGCGCACTCGAGGGCTTGCCGTGAAGCAGCCTCGCACCGCCACCGAGCTCGACAAAGCTCGAATGGCGCCGACGGAACGAGGAGGATCCGGGTCGGCTCGGGGGTGGCCGGGTCGTTCCCTCTCGGGTATTCTCTTCGACGGCTTCATCGGTGCAAGGAAGAGCGGGCGGGGGCCGCGCGGCATCCGGACTCCTGCTTGAGCTCGCCTCTCCGGACGTTCTTGAACACGAAAACCGGGAGAGTGACGTGGCGAACATCATCGACAGCCGGATCGAGCGGCTCCTTCGCGCGAGGTCCCATCCGACCGATGTCTGGCAGGGAGGGATCTTCCGCATGCCCGTGTGGGTCACGGAGAAACGCGAATCCCCCTACCGTGCCTCGGCGGCGGTCTGGCTGAGCGTCGAGACCGGCCGCGCGTTTTCCGGAGATCTCTTGAAGCCTGAAGAGGTCGGGCCGGCGTGCGCGCTGGACGCTCTCGCGAAGGCCGCCTCGCGAGGAAATCTCGCCGGCTACCGGCCGAGGCGGCTCGAGGTGGCCGACCCCGCCCTCGCGGAGTATCTCCGCAGAGGCCTCTCGGACCTCGGGATCGATGTATCCGTGTCCGATCGCCTCGATCGGGTCGACGAGTTCCTGCGCCTGATGGGCGAGGAGATGTCCGGTCCCCTCGGCGTGAGTTCCTCTTTGAAAGCCCCGGGAGTCACCCTGGAACGAATGAGGGCCTTTGCGGACGCCGCTTTCGCCTTCCACCGTGCGGCTCTCTGGAACCATCTCACCGACGAAGACATCATCCGGGTCGAGTCGCCGGTTCCCGAGCCGGGGCTTTCGCACTTCGTGGTCCTGGGCGGGGCTGGAATCGCGCGCGGGTTGGGCTTCTTTCCTTCCATCGATGAGTTTGAAGCCTTCCTGACGGCTGAGGACCCGCGCAGGCATGTCCTCGCTCGAGACGCCTGGCATCTGGACTTCGACCCGATCTGGGCGATCCCCCTTCCCGACGCGGATCTTTGGGAGGAGCATAGGTTGGCAGTCGCTTCCCCCGAGGCCTACCCGTACGCCTACTGCAGCGAGAAGTGGAGGTCCTTCCGGCGTCCCGATGCCTCTCGCCTCGCCTTTCTGGAGGGACTGATCCGCGCGCTTGCCGCGACGACCGAGGACGATCTCGACAGCGGACGGTGGGCGAAGGAAACGCCGACCTTCGACGGCGGGGGGCAGGTGGCGCTCGCTCTTCCCCGGCTTCTCGAGCCCCGCCCGGACGACGTCCGATGCCAGGACGGGAAGCTCCCCGATCGTCGGCTTCTGGAAAAGACGCTGCGCGCTGCGGGCCAGCTCCTCGAAGAGAAGGAGTTCGACTCGATCGAGGAGGCGAACGCGTTTCTCCGCCGGCAGCTTCCGGAAAGAGGAACTCCATCGCTGAGGACCGACACTCCTCGGGAGAAGGCGGAGGAGCTTTTCTATCGGGCGCTCGAGGCCGAAGGCCGGTTGCAGATCAAGCTCGCCCGGCAGGCGCTCGCGACCGACAGCGACTGCGCCGACGCCTACGTGCTGCTCGCCGAGCGCATGCCCGATCCTGCGCGGAGGCTGGAGCTCTACCGGAAAGGGATGGAAGCCGGGGAGCGCTCGATCGGAAAGCGCGCCTTCCAGGAGGACGCGGGCCGGTTCTGGGGCATCGTGGAGACCCGGCCTTATATGCGCGCCCGCTTCGGAGTGGCGGAGTGTCTGAGAGAAAGCGGCCGTATCGACGAGGCAATCGAGCACTATCACGAGCTGATGCGCCTCAACCCGGGGGACAACCAGGGGATCCGCTTAATTCTCGCCCCTTTCCTCCTCGAGCGCGGTTTGGACGAGGACGCTGGGAGGCTCCTCGATCAGCATGCTGAGGACGGTTCGGCTCCGATGGCCTACGCGCGCGCGCTTCTTGCGTACCGGAAGGAAGGGGACACCTCCAGCGCTCGGGCCTGCCGGGCGAAGGCCTGCAAAGAGAATCCCCACATGGCGAGGTTCCTCGTTGGGAAGCGGGAGATCCCGGATGAGCTGCCCGACGCCTACTCCTTCGGAAGCGAAGAGGAGGCGATCCTCTTCGCGCCGGGCGCGCTTCCGGCGTGGCAACAGACCCCCGGAGCGATCGAGTGGCTGAACCGCGATCGCCGCGACAGGAAGAAGGCGGCGCCGAAGAAGCGGAGGCGGTGAGGGGGGCGGAGGATCGAGAGGCGGGGCGGTCACTCACCGGCCCCGGACCGCTTCCATTAGGCGTCCCCTGCCGCGGCCGCGAGGATCTCCCGTCGCGCCTCCGCTCTTGGGGGGAAATTCCAAGCCGGACTCGCCATCACTGAAATCGGTTCAGCCTCTCCTCGATCTCTCGGTACCTCGCGATCATCCCCTCGGCCCGGGACCACCTCGCCGCCTCATCGACATCGACCCGGTTCGCACGAGCGATGAGGACCGCCTGTTCGAGGCACTGCCTGTCGTTCCAGTGGTAGTAGCCGGCGAGAGGCCCCGGCGGGGTGCCGGAGCCTCTTCGCATGCCCGTCCTTCGGGCTGATCGCAGTCTTTGTCACCGGATCAACAGGATCTTCTTCGTCGCCGTCTCGCCATCGGCTTCGATGCGCGCGAAGTAGACGCCGGAAGACACCGTCGCTCCTCGGTCGCTCGTCCCGTTCCACGCCGCCGTGCGATAGCCGGAGGGAAGGACTCCGTCGACGAGGGTCGCGACGCGCCGCCCGGCGAGATCGAAGATCCCGAGGCGGACGTGGGCGGCCGTTCCCGCCGCGCCCGGCACGACGAAACGGATTGTCGTCGCCGGGTTGAACGGGTTCGGGACGTTTCCGAGGAGCGCGAGCTTCACCGCGGGAACATCGGCGCCGTCCTCCACCCCGACCGGCTCGTTGCTGTTGTCCGGCTTCCCGTCGCCGTTCCTGTCGACCACGATCGAAACGTAGTTGTCGAGGACGGGCGCCGTCGCCGACACGTTGTCC
This sequence comes from Candidatus Eiseniibacteriota bacterium, assembly GCA_043818685.1. GTDB lineage: Bacteria > Orphanbacterota > Orphanbacteria > Orphanbacterales > Orphanbacteraceae > VGIW01. Next base: position 2,630 of record JBDRFQ010000137.1, on the reverse strand, counting down.
GGCGCCTGGTCGCCGCCGAGCGTCCCGTCCGGCTCGGGATCCCAGCAGATCGAGGCGACGAGGCTGACCGACGCGCCGGGCGGCACGTTCCCCGGTCCCAGCCCAAAGAGCACGTCCCACGGGATCGCCATCTCGCTCCCGCCGTCCGCGTAGTAGAAGTGCTGCGAGTCGAACGCGGAGAGAATCGATCCGCTGAAGTCTTCGGTCGTCGTGTCGCTCGTGATCTTCCAGAAGCTGTCCGAGTCGTAGCCGCTCTGGTGCTGGTAGCAGCCGTACTGGAAGTCGGCGGGGAAGGGGAGCTGGGCGCCCCTCTCCCAGTGGTCGATCGAATCGAGGTCCGATTCGCCCGCCGGCCCGCCCGGATCGGTGTCGAGATAGAGGAGCCACGAGTTGTTGTGCACGATTCCGAGCATGCCGAGGTAGAGGTACGTGCTGTCCCACGTCATGTAGAGGGCGTTGATGTCGTTCGTGTCGCCCGGGGTCGGCGTCGTCCAGTCGCTGTCCCAATAGTCGCTTACGATTCGCATCCCGTCCGTCCACTCGTTCGGATCGAAGTAGCCGTCGATCGTGATCATCGTGGCCGGCGCGACCTCGATCGCCACGTCGTCGGTGTTGTTCAGCACGCGGTTCCCGTTCCCCGCGAGGTCCCGCACCGTGTTCGCGTTCATCAGGAGCTCGAGCGTGTTCGGGTCGAGCGCCTCGATCGCCGAGGCGGTCGCCCCGTCGAGGTCGATGTCGATGCGCACGCTGTTGTTCGACGTGACGACCGTGCAGCCGGACGAGAAGGTCAGGTCCGCGATCCCGTCGTCGTCGTCGTCCACCTTGAACCCGGTCACCACGACCTGGTCGTACTTCACCTTTTCGTTGAGGAGGATCGAGATCCGGTCCGGAGTGGGGAAGTAGGTCGCCGAAACGGCGCGCGGCTTCAGCGTGTCCGAGAGCGCGCCCGCGAGGGCCTGGAGCTCGGCGATGTTTCCCTGGCCGTCGGGGGCGGCGGTCTCCCCAGCGAAGAGGTACACCTCGAACTGGCCGCTCGCGAAGAGCTCCTCCACGCCCATGAGGGTCGAGTTGTACTCGAGGTTGAAGCGCGCTCCCCCGTTCCCGACCACGACGGCCGCCGTCGCGCCGGAGTTCGGGTTCCGCCGGCCGAAGTACGCGCCCGCCACGGGCGTCGCCGCCCACACGCGATCGGACTTGGCGTTCCAAGTGAGGTCGAGAAGATCGGGCGAGAAGCCGCTCTTCACGTAGACGTCCTGCCCGGCCGCGTCGTAGACGACGTCGATGTACTTCTTGCCCAGCTCGAGGTTCAGGCGCTTCGTTACGTTCGGATGAACGAGGTCGAGCGCGACCCTGCTTCCCGACCCGCTCGCGACCGAGATCGTGTACGTGTCGTGCTCGCGGTCCAGGCCGGCGACGCTCACGTCGGAGAGACCGCCGGTGTGGTTCCCCTCGTTGTAGTCCCCCTCGGTGTCCGCCCAGTAGACGTTGCAGTTCCCGATCACCGAGTATTCGTCGCCCGTCTCCCGCGCGAAGAGGTACATGATCCGACCGCCGATCGGCTCGACCACGGCGAGGAGCTTGTCGTTGTGGATGACCCCCTCGTCCTGTCCGTCCTGATCGATGTCGGACAGGTAGGCGCCGGTCGAGTCCGGATAGTCGCCGTTCGCCCAGCGCGACGCCTCGGCGTAGACGTTCGCGTTCTTGATGTGGTTCGAGTAGCGGTAGATCCACCCGCTGATCTCACCGCCGTCGTGCCAGCCGGTCTCGTGGAGGTTCGTCATCATCACGTACCACGCCGTCTCGGAGAGGTCGTTCGACGGGCTCGACATGATCGTGTTGTACGTGTTGTTCCAGATCGTTCCGTAGCTCCAGGTCGGCGTGTGGAAGTCCCACACGTGGAGCGGGTCGTCGTAGGCGGCCCAGTGGACGTACCACGAGTTGTTGCCGCCGCCGTAGCCCCACTTCCCGCCGAGAAGGCCGTACGTCCCGTTCTGGATCGTCGGGTTCAGGATGCCGGAGATGAAGGGGCCGTGATGGATGGCGTCGGAGAGCTTCCAGACGGCGACGGTCCCGCTGTTCAGCCAGCAGTTCCGGACGACGTGGATCCAGTTGTTCAGCGCGGACGGGTTCGAGGCGCCCTGGCTCACCTCCGCGGGGATCTCCCAGTCGTTTCCGTAGACGAGGATCTCGTCGGGGGAGAGGTTCACGATCATGTTCCACGCGGTTCCCCAGTCGTTGTCCATCGCGCCGACGAAGTCGCCGTCCATCGGGATGAACTTGAGGCCGTTCGAATGGACGTAGACGTGCCGGTCGTTCGCCCAGTCGTTGTAGTAGTCGAGGTGGATGTAGTCGTCGAGGAGCACCGCCCGCACGCCGTGGTTCATCCAGTTGTCGAGGAGCGTGTTGTCGACGACGCCGCCGCTGGCGGTGATGCCGTTCCCATCGTTGTCCGGGTTCTCGAGCCAGACGCGTTCGGGGACCCACGCGACGACCGCCGTGTCGCCGTAGCGCCAGTCGGACATCGCCTTCTCGATGTTCACCGACCAGTCGTTCATGTCGTTCTGCACGAAGGGCATCATGTGCTGGGCGTAGGCGGAGGTGGTGATGTCCCCCCAGCCGTTCGCCACGGC
>JBDRFQ010000136.1:0-6771 GCA_043818685.1 Candidatus Eiseniibacteriota bacterium | reverse complement strand
GAGGCGCCCCGCTCCCCGCCCAGTCCGCCCCCCCAGCGCCACCACCCAACAGATAGGCATAGACCCCCGCGAGGATTAACGAAACGTTACACCACCCCTGGCGCTCCCGCGCGAGCAGCGCCGCCTCCGCGTCCGGCCCCGCCCGGTCTAGATGATAGGAAAACCGGTCGATTCGTGCGACCGTGACGTGCTCCTGGAGCTCCTCGAATCCGCGCATTCCGAACGGGGTGGAGATCACCGGGAGCCCGCACCCGAGGTACTGCAGAACCTTGATGTTCGAACCGGATCCGAAGCGGATCGGGTTCAGGCCGACGTCGGCCGCGCGGAAGTAGGGGACGATGTCCGGGACGCGCCCGGTGAAGAGGACGCGGTCGCTCGCGGATCGTGCGTAGGAGCGCCCGACGCTCCCCGCCACGACGATGAGAGTGCCTTCAGGCGCGCGCGGGGCGATCGCGCGGAGGATCGACTCGACCGCGTCCTTGTTTGGCAAAACGTCCGAGCCGGCGAAGAGGGCGATGCGTGCGGCGGCCGGGAGGCCGATGCGCCCGCGGATCTCGAGCTTCTCCTCCTCCGTGGCCGGATGGAAGCGCTCGTCGTCGAAGCCGTTCGGCACGACGACGATCTTCCTCTCGTCGACGCCGAACGCTCGCGTGAACTTCCCGCGGTCCTCCTCCGTCACCGCGAGGACGCGACCCGCGCGGCGGACCGCGTCGCGTTCGAGCGCGTCGAGCGTTCGCGCATGCGCGCGGGGAAACGGGTAGCGACGGATCTCTCCCTCGTACCAGTCGGTCTCGAAGTTGTGGCTCCCGTAGACGACGGGGACCCCGGGCCGGACGAGGCGCATCCAGGGAGTCAGCCAGAGGGAGTCGAACTGGACGAGGTCGCACCCCTCGATAAGACGGCGCACCCTTCGGGGGTGGAACCGGCGGTGCGCGCGGGCCACCTCGAAGAAGGGGAGGATCCGTAGCTTCTCGAGATAGTAGAAGAGCGTCTGAACCGGAGACCGGAGGCGGATCTCACGCACGTTCCCGGGGAGCTGCGCCTCCCCCGTCCGGCCGCGAATCCCGGTGAGCGAGACGAGCGCGCGCTCGTACGATTCCGGGAGCCAGCGGTACAGGTTCCCGATCCGCTCGGCGCCCGCCCCGAGGTTCTCGTCGATCGGAATCGAGGAGAGGCCGAGGATCTTCTTCATGATTCGTACACCCGGCGGTAGTCGTTCACCATCCGCTCGATCGAGAACTCCTCCACGACCCTCCTCCGAGCCGATTCCGCGCGCTCCCGGGACGCCCCGGGCTCGGAGAGCGCCGCGGCGATCGCCCGGTGCAGCGCTTCCGGGTCTTCGGGCGGGACGAGGAGGCCGTCCGTTCCTTGTCGGACCGCCTCGACGGTGCCGTCGACGGAGGTCGCGACGACCGGGACTCCGGCCGCCATCGCCTCGAGAAGGGTGAGGGGGAGCCCCTCCCACCGGGAGGCGAGGACGAAGAGGTCGAGACGGGAGAGAACCACCCCGGCGTCCGGAACGGAGCCGGCGAAGCGGACCGCGTCTCCGAGACCGAGGAGGCGCGCCCGCTCCTCGAGCTCGCCCCGGAGGGATCCATCGCCGACGACGACGAGAGCCGCCTCCGGGCGCTCTTTCCGAAGACGGGCGAACGCCTCGAGGAGGACGTCGATCCCCTTTTGCTTTTCCAGGCGCCCGACCGTTCCGATCCGAAGGCGGGCCCATCGGGGGAACGGATCTTCCCCGTCTTTTGCCCCGCCCGGGCGGAACGCGTCCGCGCGGATCCCGTTGCGTATCACCACCACGCGCCCCGGGTCGATCTTCCAGTAGCGGAGAAGGCTCTCCCGAACCGCCCCGGAGACGGCGACGATCCGGTCGTCGAAGCGGGCCAGAATCCTCTTCGCGGTTCGGTCGCGGAGGCCGCACGCCTCCCACCGGACGTGCTCGGTGGCGATCACCTTCCCGGCGCCCCCCCGCTTCGCCGCCGGAGAGGCGTACCGGTCGCTGAGCGGCCAGGTCCTATGGATGTGAAGGATGTCCGGCCGGAAGCGCCGCACCGCGCGGGAGCACGCCAGCGCGCGCGCCAGGCTGTCCGTCTCGGGGAACGGCACGGCTTCGATCCCGATCCGGGCGAGCTCCTCGCGGAAGGGCCCGGCCCCCGGGGAGACGAGGCAGGCGACCTCCGCTCCCGCCGCCGCGAAGGACGAAGCCAGAGCGAGGGTGATCCGCTCGGCGCCGCCGAAGGAGCGCCCCGAATCCACGTAGAGGATGCGCCGGCCTTTCATCGAATCACGCGAGCGAGACCGCCTTCCCGTCCCTCCGCGCCGACTCCGTCGCCGCCTCGAGCACCCGAACGACGGCGAGGCCCTCCTCCGCCGTCGCCCGCTCGGGCCGGCCGTTCGTGATCGCCCGGAGGAAGTGGTTCGCCTCGGTCTTGAGAGGCTCCGTGTCGTCGAGCTTCGGCGTGAAGATGTCCCCGAAGCGGTAGGCGAGATGGAACTCGCCGAAGGTCTCGTAGTGCGGCTGCACCGTGACCCCCTTGTCGTAGATTCGGATCTTCTCCAGCGTCTCCACGTCGTCGTAAACGACCATCTTCTTGCTCGCGACGAAGGTGGACCGGCGGATCTTGCACGGATCGAGCCAGCTCACATGGATGTGCGCGAGGACGTCGTCCGGATAGCGCAGGGTGATGAACGCCACGTCCTCGACCGGCGGGCGGATGAAGGCGTGGGCGTGCGCGCTCACCGACGCCGGCCGGCTCTTCAACACGTAGTTCAGGATCGACACATCGTGCGGGGCGAGGTCCCAGATCACGTTGATGTCCTCCTGGAAGATGCCGAGGTTCACCCGGGTCGAAGCGACGTAGTGAATGTCTCCGAGCTCCCCGGTCTCGAGCAGGTGCTTCACCTTGTTCACGGCGGCGGTGAAGAGGAAGGTGTGCCCCACCATGAGGGCGGTCTTTCTCTTCTCGGCGGTCTCGATCAGGTCCTCCGCGTCGGCGACGGAGAGGCAGAGCGGCTTCTCGATCAGCGTCGCCTTTCCGGATTCGAGGAAGCGCTTCGCGATGGCGTGGTGGGTGGCGACCGGAGTCGCGACGACGACGCCGTTCACGTCCGGATCCTCCAGCACGTCCTCCAGCCGCGTCGTGGTCCTGATGTGCGGATAGAGCAGGCGCATGTGGGCCAGCCGCTGTTCGTTCATGTCGACGCAGTATTCCACCTTGGAATCCGGCAGCTGAGTGAAGATGCGAATGAAGTTCGGACCCCAGTATCCGCAACCGATGACCGCGATCTTGTACATACCTTCCCTCTCCGCTAGTAGGCGCCTCTTCCGAACAGAATGACCGGAATCGTCCGAAGCAGGATCTCGAAATCGAGCTTCAGGGACCAATGATCAATGTAATACAGATCGAGCAGGACCATCTCGTTGAACGGCACCTCGCTCCTCCCGCTCACCTGCCAGAGACCCGTGAGCCCCGGCTTGGCGTCCAGGCGCCGCTTGTGCCATTCCCTGTAGTGCTGCAGCTCGTAGACGATCGGCGGGCGCGGCCCGACGAGGCTCATCTCCCCCTTGAGGACGTTGTAGAGCTGCGGGAGCTCGTCGAGACTGGTCTTCCGGAGGATCAACCCGATGCTCGTGACGCGCGGGTCCCGCGTCATCTTGTAGACGGGCTTTTCGTCGGCTTGCTCTCCGATGTTGAGCTCCCGCCCGGAGATGAAGTTGTTCGCGTACTCCCGGTGGATGCGGTCGTCGGTGTCGGCCCGCATGGTGCGGAACTTGAAGAACTCGAAGGGCTCCCCTCTCCGGCCCGCCCGGGTCTGGCGGAAGAGGACCGGACCCGGAGAGAGAGCCTTGATGAGAGCGGCGATCAGCGCGAAGAACGGAAGGAGGAGGACGATGAGAATCGCGGCGGTCACGACATCGAAGAGGCGCTTCACGAAGTAGGGGACGCCGCGCATCGGGTTCTCCCGGACGCCGAGCGTCGGGATGCCGTCGACCCGCTCGATCATCGTGTCGGACGCGAAGAGCTGGAACTGATCGGAGACCATCTTGACCGGGACCTTCCCCCTCATGCAGCGGGAGATGAGATCGATCATTTGGTCCTCGTGCAGCCCTCGGATCGCGACGAAGATCCTCTCCACCTCCTTCTCCTCGACGATTCTCTCGACCTCGCGCGTCGTGCCGAGGACCGGCACGCCGTCGATTATCTCCCCCCGCTTCGCCGGGTCGTCGTCGACGAACCCCGCGATCTCGTAGATGTGGTTCATCGTCAGGCGGGCGAGCCGGACGAAGTGGAGCCCGGTTTCCCCCGCCCCCACCACCGCCACGCGGCACCGGAACGGATCCCGCTGCTGGTTGCGGAGGATCCGGACGCGGAGGATTCCGACCCGCACCACGGAGAGGAGAACGATGGAGAGGGCCCAGGCGAGGAGGAGAACGAGGCGCCGTTCGAGAAAGTAGTTCGTCTTGGTCAGGAAGGCGGTGGCGAGAACGATGAGAGCTCCGATGTTCACGCTGTTGAAGATCCCCATCATCTGGTCGAAGACGGAGAGGTAGACCTCGCGCCGGTAGAGGCCGTGCACGCCGAAGATGAGGATCCAGAGAGCGCACACGCCGAGAAGCGCGTAGATGTGGATCGACTGGATCGGGACGTGCGTGTCGAAGAGACCGGAGAGCATGCGGATCCAGAACGCGGCGAGGAAGCCGGCGACGATCGTCGCCGCGTCCGCCGCGATGAGAAGCAGCACCCGGTTGCGGGCCTCCCGCTTCCTCCGATCCGCCCGGCTCTCCTCGGTCACGCCTCTTCTCCTCTTATCCTCTCAGGGCTCCGCCGAGAGCTCCCGCCACCTCGTCGATCTGCGCCTCGGTCAGCTCGGCGAACATCGGGAGCGATAGCCCGTTGGCGGCGACTCGCTCCGCCCGGGGGAAGCTCCCCCGCCGGTAGCCGAGGTGCTTGTACGCCTTGAGCAGATGGACCGGGATCGGATAGTGCAGCCCGGTAGCGACCCCCTTCGAGGCCAGAGTCTCCCGGACGCGGTCTCTCTCCTCGCACAGAACGACATACAGGTGATAGACGTGGCGCCTCCCTTCCCCTTCCTTCGGGAGAACGAGCGGGAGGTCCGCGAGCTTCTCGTTGTAGAGCGCCGCGGCGCTCCTCCGCTTCTCCAACCACTCGTCGAGGTGGCGCAGCTTCACGCTGAGGACGGCGGCCTGAATCGCGTCCAACCGGTGGTTGAACCCCTCGATCGTGTGGTCGTGCTTCTCGGAGCGTCCGTGGTCGACGAGGAGGCGCACGTGCGAGGCCGCCTGCTCGTCGTCGGTGACCAGCGCCCCCGCGTCCCCGTACGCCCCGAGGTTCTTCCCGGGGTAGAAGCTGTAGCAGACGGCCCGCCCGAGGGATCCGAGCTTCTTTCCCCGGTACGCGGCGCCGTGGGCCTGCGCGGAATTGGCGATCACGACCAAACCGTGTCTCTCGGCGATCTCGAGGATGGGTCCCATGTCCGCCGGCTGGCCGAAGAGGTGGACCGGGATGATGCACCTCGTCTTCGCCGTGATCGCGTTCTCGAGGGCGTTCGGATCCATGTTGTAGCAGTCCGGCTCCACGTCGACGAAACGGATCGACGCGCCCGCCTGCGTGATCGCCTCGGTGGTCGCGATGAACGTGTTCGGGACCGTGACGACCTCGTCTCCGCGGCCGATTCCGCAGGCGACGAGGGCGAGGTGAAGCGCCGACGTCCCCGAGCTCGTGCCGACGCAGGCGCGAGCCCCGACATAGGATGCGAACACGGTCTCGAACTCCGCGACCGGCCGGCCGCCGATGAACGACGTGTTCTCCAAGATCGTGTCGATCGCACCACGGATCTCCCCCTCGATGCTGCGAAACTGCGCCTTCAAGTCCACGAACGGTATCGACATCTCTCGGCTCCTCAAGCGGCGGGGCGTTCTCCGCCGTTCTCGTTCGCGAAGATGCCCGGTCGGCTCTTCGCCTGGTTCCGACTCTCCGGGGAGACCGGGTGCCTGCCGTTTCTCGAGGGGACGCCTCTCCCGCCGCCCGACGTCCGCTCCTCGGGGGCGCGGGCAGGGTCCTCCGCGGCCGGCCGAACCACGACGCGGCCGGCGGCGGCGCCGGAGAAGGAATCCCGCTCGCTCACGAAATCGCTGAGGTAGTAGTTGCGCACGAGGGACGACCGGCGGAGCGTCACCTCGAAATCGTAGACGCCCGCCTCGAGGTCGGCCGGAAGCGGCCATCGGATCGTGTCCTCGATCAGCACGCCCTTCGGCCAATCCGCGGGAGGGTAGGCCCCGCGGAGGAGGTTTCTCATCGTCCGGGCCCGCGAGAGGCGGCCTTTCCGGATCTCCTCCGCCTTCCGCGCCCACTTCGACCAGGCGCGCGCCCCCGCGTCGGCCGGGCGCGCGAGGCGGAGGTACACCTTGTAGGGCAGCGGGTCGTCCGCGTCGTGCTCCTTCGTCCAGCAGCAGGTGAGGACGAGCGTCCCCCCCGCGCAAACGGTGTCGGGCGAGAGGGCGGCGCTCTCGAGGCGCACCCCGTTCGGGAAGAGGCGGCCCACGCGGCGGCTCCCGGCCGGCGGCGCGTCGACGCGCGCGGAGAGCACCGCGGTTCCCGCCTCTGCGGCCGCCCCCGCCTCCCCGTGGAACTCGAAGAGATGGCACCGATCGCGCGCGTAGACCTCCCGGTAGCGGGACGGCTCCCGCCGGAACTTCTCCAGCGTCGCCCCGTACAGCTCCGGATCGATGCTCGCCACGTAGCTCGT
>JBDRFQ010000135.1:0-6705 GCA_043818685.1 Candidatus Eiseniibacteriota bacterium | reverse complement strand
CTTCCGCCTCACCCTCCGCTTCGAGGATCTTCGCCTGCTTGATCCCTTCGGCCTTCTTGATCTCCGCCCGCTTCATCCCGTCCGCCTCGCGCTCCCGGGCGTTCGCGAAGTCGAGCGCGGCGACCTTCTCGTTCTCGGCCTTGACGACCTTGTTCATCGTTTCCTGAACGTCCTTGGGCGGGTCGATCTCCTTGAGCTCCGTGCAAACGATCTCCATCCCCCAGCTCTTCGTCTCCTGGCTCAGCGTCGCGAGGAGCTCGCTGTTGATCCGGTCCCGCTCGCTGTTCGCCGATTTCAGGGTGAGCGTCCCGATGATGTTCCGGAGGGTCGTGCGGGCGAGGTTCACGATCTGATAGATGTAGTCGTTCACGTTGTACTGCGACGCCTTCACGCTCTCCTCGTCCGCTTTCACCTTGAAGTAGACCTGGGCGTCGACGCTGGCGTTCAGGTTGTCGTTCGTGATGATCTCCTGGGGCTGCGCGTCGATCATCTGCTCGGTGATGTTCACCCGCACCATCCTCTCGATGATCGGGATGATCCAGTTGAATCCCGGGCGGGCGAAGCGCTGGTACTTGCCGAGACGCTCGATGAGGCCCCTGTGCGTGGGCCGGACGATGCGGATTCCCAAGAAGAAGACGAACAGGACGACGGCGGCGACGACGAGGAACATGGCGACTCCTTCCTTCGGTTCGGAAGACGAGGCGGTCCCGCCGAACGTAGCTCCCGCTCCGGGGTCGGCACAAGCAAATCGAGAACGCCCGCGCGGTCGAACACGGATTCGCGAAGTTCGTCCGCTCTACCGCCCGGCGCACGCGTTTATTCGACGCGGCGAAGGCCTCCCGCTCACGCCACGGGCGCGGGGCGCCGCGGCGGATTCGGCTCGGCGACCCCTGTGGTACACTGAACCCGATCGCGCCCCGAGAGGGCGGATCGGAGGATGTCGAAATGTCGCAATCCTATGATTTGATTATAATTGGCTCGGGGCCCGGCGGATATGTCGCTGCGATCCGCGCCTCCCAACTCGGGCTCGCGGCCGCCGTCGTCGAGAAGGAGAAGGCCCTCGGCGGGACGTGCCTCCACTGGGGGTGCATCCCGACCAAGGTCCTTCTCCGCGCCGCCGAGATGAGGGAGAGCCTCGATCGGATGAAGCCGTACGGCATCGAGGCGAAGGAGGTCTCCGTCGACTGGGGGAAGCTCCTCCTCCGCAAGAAGGCGGTCGTCGACAAGAACTCCAAGGGCATCGAGTACCTCATGAAGAAGGGAAAGATCGACATTGTCCGGGGGACCGGCTTCGTCGAGGCGCCCGGCCGCGTTCGCGTGCTGGAGGAGGGCGGCGCGGCGCGAACGCTTCAAACAAAAAACATTCTCGTGGCGACCGGGTCGCGCGTGGCAACGATCCCGGGCGCCGATTTCGACGGCGAGAGGGTTCTCTCGAGCGACGACGCGCTCTCGCTCGAAGGCGTGCCGGACTCGATGGTCGTGCTCGGCGGGGGCGCGGTCGGGGGTCGAGTTCACCTCCCTCTTCCACAGCTTCGGCTGCAAGGTGACGCTCGTCGAGATGCTCCCCTCTCTCCTCCCCCTCATGGACGCGGAGCTCGGCGAGGAGCTCGCTCGCGCGTTCAAGAAGCGAGGCATCGACGTGAGGGCCGGGACGAAGTTCGCCTCGCTCGACAAGAGCGGGAAGGAGCTCCGCGTTACGCTCGAGAAGACCGAGGGCGGGGGAAAGGAAGTCGTCGCCGCCTCCAGGCTCCTCGTCGCGGTCGGGAGGAAGCCGGTCACGGACGGCATCGGCCTCGACGAGGTGGGAGTCGAGAGGGAGCGGGGCTACGTTCGGGTGGGGCCCCGGATGGAGACGAACGTCGCCGGGATCTACGCGATCGGCGATGTTCTGAACACCGCGGCCCTTGCCCACCTCGCCTCCGAGGAGGGGATTATCGCGGTCGAGGCGATGGCGGGGCTGGAGCCGAAGCCGATCGACCACGACCGTGTTCCCTCGTGCGTCTACTCGATCCCCGAGGTCGCTTCGGTCGGAATTACCGAGCAACGCGCGAAGGATGCGGGGCGCGAGGTTCGCGTAGGGAGGTTCCCCTTCACCGCGAACTCGAAGGCGGCGGTCCTCGGCGAGACGATGGGCTTCGTCAAGATCGTCGCGGATCGGGGCTACGGGGAGATCCTCGGGGTGCACATGATCGGGCCGCACGTGACCGAGCTCCTTTCCGGCGTCACCGCCCTCATGAACGCCGAGGGCGGCATCGAGGAGCTTGCCGGAACGATCCATCCCCACCCCACCCTCTCGGAAGCGATTCACGAGGCGGCCCTCGCCGCCGGGGACGGAGCGATTCACATCTGAAGGGCCCGGCGGCCCGGGGGTGATTCGGGAGCGAGCATGGAAGTGAAGATGCCTCAGTTGGGGGAAAGCGTCGCCGAGGGGACGATCATCAAGTGGCTGGTCAAGGAGGGGGACCGCGTCGAGAAGGACGCGCCGTTGTTTGAGATATCAACGGACAAGGTGGACGCGGAAATCCCCTCGCCGGAATCCGGAGTGATCGCGAAAATCCTCGTTTCCGAGGGGACGACGGTCGAGGTGGGGCGCGCGGTCGCCGAGCTCTCGCCGGGGAAGGAGAGCGGGGAGCCCGAGGCCGAGAAGAAGACCGGCAAGCCGGAGAAGAAGCCCTCGGAGAAAGTCACACCCGTCTCTCAGCCCCGCGCGAAGAAGCGTGCCGCTCCGGCCGCCGCGAGGCCGAGGCCCGCCCCCTCCACCGCCGCGGCCCCTTCGTCCGAGGCCGGAGCCCCCATCAAGATGCCGCAGATGGGGTCGAGCGCCGCCAGCGTCCGCTCCTCCCCGATCGCGCGCCGCATCGCGAGGGAGCACGGGGTCGACATCGCGCGGATCCAGGGAACCGGACGGGATGGGCGGGTCAGCAAGAAGGACGTGCTCGCCTTCGTCGACGGGGAAGAGCCCGGGGCCGCGGCGGCCGCTGCTCCCGCTTCCGGTGCGCCCGCGCCTCCCGCGGCGCCGGAGGCCCAGGCGCCGGCGTTTCCGGCCGGCGAGGACTCGTTCGCCGAGCCGATGTCGATCATGCGGAAGAAGATCGCCGGGCACATGGTCATGAGCAAGCGAACCTCCCCGCACGTCCTCACCGTCTTCGAGGTGGACATCACGCGCGTCCAGCGCCTCCGCGCCGCCCGGAAGAGCGGGTTCGAGTCGCGGCACGGCGCGCGCCTCACGCTCACCGCGATGGCGGTCCACTCGGTCGTTCCCGCGATCCTCCGCTTCCCCGTGATCAACGCGTCCGTCTCCGGCGATTCGATCGTCTATCACAGGCCGGTGAACATCGGCGTCGCGGTCGCCCTCGAGGACGGGCTCATCGTTCCGGTGATCAAGCAGGCCGAGCGGCTCGGCATCGGGGAGATCGCCCGTGCCCTCCAAGACCTTTCCATTCGCGCCCGAGAGAAGAAGCTCGTCCCGGACGACGTTCAGGGGGCGACGTTCACGATCACGAACCCGGGCCCGTACGGGGCGCTCTTCAACTTCCCAGTCATCAACCAGCCGAACGTCGCGATCCTCGGCATGGGCGGCGCGAGGAAGAGGCCGGTCGTCGTCGAGGACGCCATCGCGATTCGCGAGATCGTCTGCTTCTCGCTGTCGTTCGACCATCGCGCGATCGACGGCGCGGTCGCCGATCAGTTCATGGCCTTCTTCAAGGAGAGACTCGAGAGCTTCCCCGAGGAGGTTCTGGATTGATCGGAACGCGGGCGCCCCTTCGCGTGCGCATTCTCGGCAGGGTCCCGTATCTCGAGGCGTGGGAGATGCAGAAGGACCTCGCCGAGAAGAGGAAGCGCGGAGAGATCGAGGACCGGCTCCTGCTCCTCGAGCACCCGTCCGTGTACACGCTCGGACGCCGCGGCGATCTCGGCCACATCAGGGCGGCCGCGGGCACTCTCGGCGCGGACGTGCTTCGCACCGACCGTGGCGGCGACGTGACCTGGCACGGGCCGGGCCAGCTGGTCGGCTACCCGATCCTCTCGCTCGAGCCGGACCGGAGGGACGTGGTCCGCTACGTCCGCGATCTCGAGGAGGCGATCATCCGCACGCTCGCCGATTTCGGCGTGACGGGAGAGCGGGTGCCGGGCCACACCGGGGTCTGGGCGGGAGACGAGAAGGTCGCCGCGATCGGCGTCCGGATCTCGCGCTGGGTCACCATGCACGGCTTCGCCCTCAACGTGTGCAACTCCCTCGCCCCGTACAAGCGGATCGTCCCGTGCGGCATCGAGGGGAAGGGGGTGACGACCCTCTCGCGTCTCGCAGGGCGTCCGGTCGCGGTCGCCGAGGCGGCCGCCCGCATGGTGATGCGCTTCTCGGAGGTCTACGGCCGGGAACCCTTCGTGGGAGGCGACTCCGATGAGTGAGGCGGCAAGGGAGCGCCCCGCCCCAAAACCTTCATGGCTCAAGGTTCGCCTGCGGACGAACGAGACGTTCCGCGAGGTCAGCGCGGCCCTCGCCGGGGGCGTCCTCCACACGGTTTGCGAGGAGGCGCGCTGTCCGAACCGGCACGAGTGCTGGGGGAACGGCACCGCGACGTTTCTCATCCTCGGCGAGACGTGCACGCGCGCGTGCGGGTTCTGCGCGGTGGCGAGCGGGCGCCCCAAGGCGCTCGATCCGGAGGAAGCGGCCGGGGTCGCGGAGGCGGTCTGGCGGCTCCAGCTCCGCTTCGCAGTGATCACGTCGGTCGACCGGGACGAACTCCCCGACCTCGGGGCCGGCGCGTTCGCCGAGACGGTGCGCCGCGTTCGGGAAAGGAACCCGGATTGCGAGGTGGAGGTTCTCATCCCCGACTTCGACGGGAGGGAGGATCTTCTCCGAATCACCGTCGAGGCGGATCCGCTCGTCATCGGACACAACGTAGAGGTGGTGAAGCGACTCTACCCGAAGGTCCGTTTCCGCCACACCTACGAGAGGTCCCTCGGCGTCCTTCGAACCGCGGCGCGGATCAAGAAGCCCCACCAGACCGTGAAGTCCGGCTTCATGGTCGGCCTCGGTGAGGAGGACCTGGAGGTGGAGGAGCTCCTTCGCGACCTCCGGGGGGCGGGCGCGGAGGCGGTCACGATCGGCCAGTACCTGCGGCCGACGAAGAAGCACCACCCGGTCGTCCGATTCGTCCCGCCGGAGACCTTCGCGCGCTGGAAGGAGCTCGCGATCGGTCTCGGCTTCCTTCATGCGGAGTCGGGGCCGCTCGTCCGGAGCTCCTATCACGCCGAGCAGATCGCTCGGAAAATCCTCCCTGGGGCGCGCGCGAGATGACCGCCCGCACCGCCGAACACCTCCGCGGCCTACTCCGGCGCATCGACGGCGCAGGCTACCGGGCTTACAAGGAGATCCAGGGCCGCTACGACTTCCCCGGCTTCGAGCTTTCGATCGATCACGTGCAGGGGGATCCGTTCGCGGCGCCGAGCCGCCTTCGCGTTTTCGTGCCGCAGAGCGAGGCACACTTTCCCGAGGAGACGTTTCGGGGGAAGAGCCGCGCCGTCGCGCTCGCCTCGGTCCTCGCCCTCTCCTTCTCGGACACCGCGCGCAGCGCCGCCTCCCGGCGGGGCTCGGGGAAGAGCGGGCTGATCGAGATCGACCGGCCGGGCCAGGAGGTTCTGGAGAGGACCGCGGCCAGTGTGGACGGGTGCTTCGTCGAGGCACGCTTCGTCGCGGGTCTTCCCGCCGCGGGGAGGAGGGTCCTCGGCCGCGAAGCGGAGGAGATGCTTCTCTCTGATCTACCCGAGATCGTGCGCGGGTCTCTTCTTTATTCGTCAATTGATCGCGCGGCGATCGAGCGGGCCATTCGGGCGAACGAGGACGCGGACTTCCTTCGCGACGCCCTCGGTCCGATGCGCCTCGCCGCCTTCGTCGCCGACGGCGCCGTTCTCCCCCGGCGCTCCGGAGTGGACGACCTCCCGCTTCCCTAGGGCGCGGTCCCCTTCTCCTCGCCGGAGTCGCTCCGGGTGGGCGTCGACCTCCCGAACGCGGGACGGGTCACGGGGATGGGGATACCGCGGGGCGTCACGCTCATCGTCGGGGGCGGCTTCCACGGGAAATCGACGCTCCTCGCGGCGCTCGAGAGGGGCGTTTACAACCACCGCCCCGGGGACGGCCGCGAGCTCGTCGCGACGGACCCGACGGCGGCGAAGATTCGTGCGGAAGACGGCCGCCGCGTCGAGGGGGTCGACATCTCCCCCTTCATCGGGGATCTGCCGTTCGGGGCGAAGACCGACTTCTTCTCGAGCGACAACGCGTCGGGATCCACCTCGCAGGCGGCGAACATCATCGAGGCGCTCGAGGCGGGGGCGAGGGTCCTCCTCATCGACGAGGACACGGCGGCGACGAACTTCATGATCCGCGATCACCGGATGCAGGAACTCGTCGCCAAGGAGAAGGAGCCGATCACGCCTTTTGTCGACAAGGTGCGCCAGCTCTACGAAGAGAAGGGGGTCTCGTCGATCCTCGTGGCGGGGGGAAGCGGCGACTACTTCGACGTCGCCGACACGGTGATCTGGATGAACGAGTACGTTCCGGTCGACGCCGGCGCGGAGGCGAAGGAGATCGCCGCCCGCTATCGCGGAAAGCGGAAGAGGGAGGGAGGGAGCCGGTTCGGGGAGGTCGGCGCGCGCGTCCCCCTTCGGGAGAGCGTCGACCCGAGCCGCGGGCGGCGCGAGGTG
>JBDRFQ010000134.1:0-11956 GCA_043818685.1 Candidatus Eiseniibacteriota bacterium | reverse complement strand
GGCTCTCCGGGGACGAGGAGGTGCGGAGCCTCTTCCCGGAAGCGCTCGTCCGGCGGGTCGTCGAAGAGGGAGAGAAGACCGCGGCGCGAAACCTCTTCAAGGAGAAAGAGCTCGCTGTCCTCACGTCCGCGTTCGCCGAGGAGGATGTCCCGAACATCGTGCTCAAGGGTCTCCCGTTCGGAGAGCGCTTCTACGGCGACAGCATTCTCCGCGAGGTGCGCGACCTCGATCTTCTCGTTGCACCGGAGTCGATGGATCGCGCCGAACAACTGCTCCAAGACCTCGGGTACGCTCTCTTCGAGGGGATGCACAGCCGCGCCTACTACCGGCGCCATCATTTCCATCTCGTGTACGTGCGCCGGAGTCACGGGATTGACGTGGTCGAGCTCCACTGGAACCTGCTTCCGCACCCCGCGAACCTGAACGTGGACACCGCCTCCCTCTTTCGCGAATCCGTCATGTACGACTACCGCGGGACCGTCGTTCGGGTTCTCTCCCCGCTCGACGAGTCCGCTTATCTGTGCGCCAGCCTGCGCATGGGGCTCTTCGTCTCCTTGAAGAGGCTTCTCGACGTCGAAAAGGTTCGCCTGGCCTTCCCGACCGAGGCGCGGTCCCCCGACATCGTGGCGCGGGCGGAGGAGTGGGAGATCGGCGAAGAGGTCCGGACCGCTCTGTTCTTCGTCGACCGCTTCTGGGGGAGGGGGGGGACCGGGCTCCGGTTCCCGTCCCGTATCGCTCGTTCCGCCTCGCGCGTTCGCGGTTCCGACTTCTTCGGCCTCGGGGCGGGCCGCGAGGTGCGTCTCAGGATCTGGTGGGGATACCGTTTCGCGGGGCGCTCCGGCCGCCCGTTCATCGCCCGGCTGCTCTGGCCGGACGGAGCGTTTCGCGCCGCGTTCTACTTCGAAGAGGAGGGCCGGCCTCCCCTGAGAAGAAAGCTCCGCCGTCTCCTGACCGGTTTCGTTTTGCTCCTCGATCTCATCGGGAACCGGGTGCTCTCCGGCATACGCCGGAAACCGTAGAGGGAGGCCCTTTGGAAGCGCTTCGCGTCGATCGGCTCGCCAAGTCGTATCCCGTCAGACGCGGGATCGCCGAGTCGATCCTCCACCCGTTCCGCCGGGAGAGCCTCCGCGCCCTACACAACGTCAGCTTCTCGCTCTCGCGCGGAGAGATCCTCGCCCTGCTCGGTCCGAACGGCTCGGGGAAGACCACGCTTCTCAAGATCCTCGCGTCGCTCGTCTTGCCGAGCGAGGGGCGGGCGGAGATCGACGGAATGGACGTGGCGCGCCGCTCTCTCGAGACGCGGCTCCGCATCGGCTTCTGCGTGAGCGAAGAGAGGAGCTTCTACTATCGTCTGACCGGAAGACAGAACCTCGACTTCTTCGGCCGTCTCCTCGGGGTCCCCTCCGGGCGGCGCGCCGCGGAGATCGAGGACGCCGCGGCCCTCCTCCGCATCGAAGAGATCGACGCGCGCTTCATGACGTACTCGACGGGAACGAGGCAGAAGCTCTGTGTCGCCCGCTCTCTCCTCGGCGATCGCCCGGTCCTTCTGCTCGACGAGCCGACGCGGGGTCTCGACCCGTACACCTCTTCCCGGTTCCTCGAGCGGCTCCGCTCGCTCGCTCTGAAGGGGGGGAAGGCGGTTCTTCTGGCGAGCCACGATCTCGAGGCGGTCCACCGGGTCGCGGACCGCCTGGTCTTTCTCCATCGGGGCGAGCTTCTCGCCGAGGGGCGCCCGGAGGATGTCCTCGGGCGGTTCCGCCCGCCCAGGGAGGTCGAGATCGAGCTGCGGGATCCGGAAGAGGGTTGGGCGGCGTGGATCGGCGGCCTCCCCGGCGTTCTCGAGGTCGTCTCGGACGACGACCTCGCCGTGCGCGGCCGCTGCCGGATCCGGGTCAGCGAGGAGACGTTCGTGCTCGAGGATCTCGTGCGGGCGTTGCGGGAGCGGTTCGGCTCCTTGCGCCGCCTGGAGGTCCGGCAGGGCTCGCTCGAGGATTTGTACCGACGGTTCGCGGAGACGGAGAGATGAGGCTCGAGAAGCCGCTCGCCTTTCTGAGGAAGGACCTGCAGGTCGCGACGAGCTACCGGCTCGCGTTCCTCCTGCAGCTGCTCGGGATCGGCTTCACGCTCGCGCTCTTCTTCTTCCTCTCCCGCCTCATCGACGCCTCGATGAACCCGTATCTCGGGCCCTACGGCGGCGACTACTTCTCGTTCGTCCTCATCGGGGTCGCCGTGTCGAACTACCTTTCCACCGGGCTAAACGCCTTTTCGGGTCGTATCCGCGACGAACAGGTTCTCGGAACGCTCGAGGCGGTGCTCGCCACCCCGACCCGGTTCAGCACCTACCTTCTCTCCTCGTCGCTCTGGAACTTCCTCTGGGCCTCGTTCCAGGTTCTCGTCTACATTCTCCTCGGAGTGCTCTTTTTCCGTCTCGAGCTTCGAAATCCGAACTACTTGGCTGCGGTCCTCTTCCTCGTGCTCACGGTCATCGCCTTCTCGAGCCTCGGGCTTCTCGCGGCCGGCTTCATCCTCGTCCTGAAGCGGGGGAACCCGGTGAACTGGTTCTTCACCTCGCTCTCGCGACTCCTCGCCGGGGTCTACTTCCCCGTCGCGATCCTGCCCGGCTGGCTGCAGAAGACCGCGAAGGTCATCCCGCTCACGTACTCGCTGGAGGGGATGCGGATGTCGCTCCTCAGCGGCCGCGGGATCTCCTCGCTCCGAAACGAGCTCTTCGCCCTTCTTCTCTTCACGGTTCTCGCGTTGCTCCTCGGGGTGGGCGCGGCGCGCTTCGCGATCCGGCGCGCGAGGAGGGACGGCACCCTCGGCCAGTACTAGATGTCATGAGAGCGGCTACCCTCCGGCCGCTTTCATGACATCAAGCCCTCTCACGGGACAAATGCGTGTCGCTCAAGGGAGAAGGAGGATCTTCTTCACGGCCGTCGCCGGGGGAGCGTCGAGCCGCACGAAGTAGATCCCCGGGGGAAGGGTCCGGCCGCGCGCGCACCTTCCGTCCCAAAGGAGGGCGTGCGTGCCGGCCGCCGCGGTCCCCTCTTCGAGCACCCGCACGCACTCGCCCCGGACGTTGAAGACCCCGAGCCGGAGCGCCCCTCCCGGGGAGGGGACGGTGAAGCGGATCGTGGTCGAACCGCGGAACGGGTTCGGGAGGTTCGGGAGGAGGGCGTAGGAGAGCGGGGTCGCACCGCCGGTCGTGTCCGTGATTTCTCCCTCTTCTTCCTTCTCCCCTCCTTCCTCCTCCTCCACCTCGTCCTCGATGTCGAGGAGGAACCGGATCGGCGTCTCGAACGCCACCGTCGTCTCGCCGTTCCCTTTCAGAACGCGCGCGTACGAAGTCCCCCCGCCGAAATCATCGGTGGAGGCTCCACAGACACGCACCTCCACGAGACCGTCCGCTCCCGGGAGGACGGCGGCCCCGCCCGTTTCGACGATGAGGACGCGCGGCCCGTCCGGTCCGTCGGGAAGGTCGAGGAGAAGGGGCGCGTCCCACGCGGACGACGGGATCCACACGATCGGCCGGTCCCACTTGCCGCGCGCGGGAAAGGAGACCTCGAGCGCACGGATCGAGTCGAGCGCTCCCGGATCGAGACGGAAGCAGGCGGCGATCGTCTCCGCGTCGCAGGCGGCGAGCGCGTCGCCGAGGGCCTGCCAGGAGGGCGGATCGACTCCGGCCGATTCCGGAGGGGCGGGCGCCCCGCACCCCTGATCATAAGCCCCCGCGAGGATCGCGAGATCGGCTGCCCCCACGAACCCGTCCGCGTCGAGGTCCGCGCAGGAGAATCCCCCGATCGGGCCGGCGCCCTCGAGGAGCACGGCCGCGTCCTCGAGATCCGCGCGGAGGTCGCCGTTCACGTCGGGGCTCGAGAACCGGATGGTGTCCAACGCGGAAGCGATCCCGGCGGGCCCGTCGAGACGGACGGCGAGGAGCCCGCATCCGCCGAGGCCGGTGATCGGAACGGAGAACGAGTCGATGAGCCCGTCGGGGAGGGGGAAGACGACCGCGCCGCCGCACGCGGCGATCGTCTCCTCGAGAGGCAGAAGAGAAACGACGAAGGAATCCGTCTCTTCCGGTTCGATCGGGTTCCCCGCTTCGTCGACGGTCGCCCCGTACAGCGTGATCGGAGCCGGCCAGCGGGAGGCCTCGTACGATTCCACCGCCGCACGAACGACGAGCGTGCGCGCCGGAGGTTCCGGGGGCTCCGGCGGGGCCGTCACCTCGACCGCGGCGGTGTCGGCGAGGAGGCCGCTCCGTGCGGCGACGAGTCCCGTTCCGGCGGTCTCGGCTGTGAAGAGCCCGGCGCCGTCGATCGTCCCGATTTCCGCCGCGGCCTCCCAGACGACGGCGGAATCGACCGCGTTTCCGAAGGGGTCCGTAACAACGGCCGAGAAGGAGATCGTCGTCCCGACAACGGCCGCGGCCGAGTCCGGGTCGATCGCGACGCGGCTCGCGCGGGCGGCCCGCACGCGAACGACGAGCGTGTCGCGGAGATCCCCGTGCACCCCGACGATCCGGCCGGTCCCGGTCCGCTCGCAGGCGAAAAGCGAGTCGAGCGGGCCCTCGCAAGGCCCCTCCGCGTAGAGGCCGGGTGCCCCCAGGGTGGTGTCTCCGTTCCGGTCGAGGAGGACGGCCCGGACCGAGAGTGTCTCTCCGGCCTCGATCGAGGCGGAGTCCGGGTCGAGGAGGAGGGCGACGGGAGCTCCCGCGAAAACCGTGACGGACGTGGAGTCGCTCCCGCTCGCGGAGGAGCCGACGACGACGGCTGCTCCGACGCCGCGCGGCGAGAAGATCCCCTCCTCGTCGATCGTCCCCGCTTCTCCCCGGACGGCCCAGGCGGCCGTGACGGGGAAGGTGTCCGCGAGGGCGGACACGCCGAGAAGAACGAAGGAGACGGTGGAGTCGGCGGTGACGACCGGCTCCCTCGGGTCGATCAGGAAGGCGATCGCCGGCGCGGGGGCGACGAGGAGCGCGACCGAGTCCGCCGCGTCCCCCGCCCGCGCGACCGCCCGTCCGTTCCCCAGACCCGTCGCCAGAAAGAGCCCCGTGGAGTCGATCACCCCGAGGGACTCGGTAACGGTCCAGGCGGGAATCCTATCGATCTCATTCTTCCAGCGATCAAGGATCTCCGCGCCGAATCGAACCGTGTCCCCGACGGTGGTCCAGGGGGATCGGGGCTCGACGCGGACCGAGCATGGTTCCCCCGCCTCGACGCGGAGAGCGGAGCGGCCGACCACGCCTCCGGAGGAGGCGAGGACGGTCGTCGTCCCCGGCCGTTTCGGGACGAGGCGCCCGCTCGCGTCGATCGCCCCGAGCGTGTCCTCGAGCGACCACCCGACGATCGCCTCCGGAACCAAGTTCCCGAGGGCGTCGTAGACGAGTCCGACGTAAGACACGGAATCGTCAGCGGTAACACACGTGTCATCAGGAATCACACGAAGCGAATCGGGAGCGCCCGGGAGGATCGTCACCCGCGCGACCGCCTCGAGATCCGCGACCGAGCCGGTGACGATGAGCGACCCCGGCCGAACCGCCCGAAAGAGCCCGCCCCCGTCGATCGACCCGAGCGTGTCGCTCGCGCTCCAAACGGGCGTCACCTCGAGCACGTTTCCCGCCTCGTCGTACCCGGAGAGCGCGAAACGCGTCGTGTCCCCCGCGGCGAGCGTGGTCTCTTCCGGTTCGACGGCGATCCTGGCCGGCGGTCCGAACGCGCAGGTGATCGAGAGGGTGTTCCCGTCGCCCGGAATCCCGTTCGCGTCCCCCGGCTCGAGAGAGACGAGAGGAGCCGCGCCGTCCGATTCGCCGACGGCGACCTCGATCCGGAGCGAGTCCCCCTCCGTGGGCGCCGGGGCGTTGAAGAAGAAGCGCGCGCTCACCCGGGCGGGAGGACTCACCGGTTCCGAGAGATCGATGCGCACCGTGTCCTCGACCGCCTCGGCGGTCGCGGCGAGGGGAACCCCGTCGAGCTCCGCCCCTCCGAACGAGAGGAGGTGGATCGTTTCCGGCAGGACGACGACGATGCGGTCCCACCCCGCCGCCTGCACGTCCCCCTCCGGCGTCCACACGGAAAGCGTGCAGAGGACCGAGGGCATGTTGGCGACCCACGCGTCGGGCCGGATCTCGGCGAGCCCTCCCGCCGCCGGGGGCGCTTCGATCCGGAAGGGACTGCTGAACGCCGTTCCAGCGAGATCGGAAGTGTCGACCGCCGCCAGCCGGAACACGCACGATTCGGCGGGACCGGACGACGTCCAGGAGAAGACCGTGTCGCCCCCGGTCCCCGTCCCCACGACCTCGGGGAACGTGATCCCTCCGTCCCGGGAGAGGCGGAGCTCCATCTGGAGAGGCTCGGCGGGACCGTTCGGGTCGAACGCGGAGACAGGGACCGGGAACTCCGCCCCCGCGTAGATCACCTCCGGGATCTCCTCCTCGAAGGAGGGGAGGGGCCCGAGATCGAGGATTCCCTTTCGGAAGTAGGGAAAGACACGCGTGCGCCCTCCGGTGAACTCGCGCCACCAGCGGTCGCGTCCGTAGTCGCCGGTGTCGTGCACCGCCTTCCCGACCGGCGTTCCGAGATACGTCTTCAACGTGTCGTAGACGGGAAACCACCAGAGGGTTTGGTAAAGATAGGGGATCGGGTCGCCCTTCCAGTCCACGGACGTTCCCCATCCGGTCATCCCGTAGTACCCCTCGCCGAGGAGGTTGGAGGCGAGCGAGAACCGGAGGAAGCTTGAAAACCCGATGTGGGGATAGGGCGCTTCCTTGGTCGAGAGATGGTCCGGATCGAAGTTGTAGCCGGTCGACGCGTTGAAGGTCGGAAGCCCGGACAGGTGGACCGGCGTGTCGGAGTAGAGCGTGTCCCCGCCGAGGAAGCCCTTCTTCCAGT
Organism: Candidatus Eiseniibacteriota bacterium; assembly: GCA_043818685.1. Lineage (GTDB taxonomy): Bacteria > Orphanbacterota > Orphanbacteria > Orphanbacterales > Orphanbacteraceae > VGIW01. The sequence goes on along the minus strand of JBDRFQ010000134.1, from coordinate 5,066 downwards.
GGGTCATCCCGACCTCCCAACCGTCCCCGTGCTCGTGGGGGTACCCCTCGTGAAAGCGCCCATTCACCCATTGGTACGCCTCGATGGGAATGTAGCCGTTGACGGTCAGAATGACCTCCGGGCCGATGATGTTCCTGAGCGTCGCGAGGAACGTGTCCACGCCGGCGCTCCACCACGCCCCGAGATCTTGATACGTGTCGGCGATTCCGTCCTGATTCACGTCGATGGAGTCGACCCCCGGCATGTGGAGCCATGTCCACTTGTTCATGTAGTGGATGTTCTCGTTCAGGTCGTCGATGCGGATCCCGTCGACATCGTTCGGGAAGCGAAGCACCGTCCCCTCGGCGATGAACCGGGCGAACGCACGGGCCATGTCCTGGCTGTAGTAGTTCAGTCGGCCCTCTGCGCACAGGGTGTCCAAGTCCTTCAGGAGATAGAGGTCGCCGTCCACGTCTCGGAGGAGCCACATGTCGGCATGAGCGGCAACGGACTCGGCCCAGGCCTCACGGTTGTAGAACTCGTTACTGCCCCAATTCGAGCATGTGATCGACGCGCTGAGATTGAGGAGTGTGACGAGGTCCGGTTTGCGGGAGCGGATGGCGCGCAGTGAATCGAGGTTCCCGTTCTCCACATCCGTAGCCCAGGGATTCAGCTCGATCACGTCGTATCGGGCGAGTTTCGGGAAATCCGACGGTTCGAACCGGCCGGGCATCGTCTGAAAGAGCAGGGGATAGACCTTCGGGGGATAGCGCACCGCCTCTCCGGCCGAGGAGAGAACGAGCGTAAAGCCAACCGCGAGATGAAACCGCCACATCATGAGGAACGAACACCCTTCGACGATCGGACCTGTTCTTGATCTGCGTGTGCAAGAAACGGACAGCGGGGGGGGCAGCCCGTCCGTATGGCTGCTGTAATCCGTTCCCCTCCAACAGGTTAATCTCCGCCCGATGAACCCCCTTCCCACCCAGCAAGAGCCAGCAGGGAGCGGGCCACAAAGCGCGGGAGGTCTGTGCAGAGGATCGGCAGGGCGAACCGGACGGGCGAAGACTCCCCCGTGGTCGCAGAGAGTCTGGCGGGTGAAGTCGGGGATTCGGTCAGTCGACCGCTCTCCCCGGCCCGGCCTCGCACTCCAGGCTGTACAAGGTGTCGAGCTCCCCTCTGATTCGGACAACGGCGTGCGGGTTCGATCGGACGAGCGCGCCCGATTCTCTAAGCGTGTGGGAGAAAGCCTCGGTGGAAGGGGAGCGGTCGTTCCGCCCGGCCAAGAGAGAGCCGGACACGAGGACGTTTCCCCCTGCTTGTCTGACCTCTTTCGCACGCTCGCAGAACAGGGAGAGGTCGAAGCGCTCTCCGGCGGTGAATTCCCGGAGGAGCTTCGCATCGTGGATACGCGGCGACTCGGAGAAATACCAGGCGTAGAGATGAGTGGTCCCGCGTGGGAGCAGGCAAAGGTCACGAGCGCCGGTGCACGCGGCAATGACGCGACCCTCGTTCTCGGCCGGGTCCAGGTTGGCGTTCCAGTACAGGATCGGGGGCAGGTTTGTGAGGAGCAGCGAACCAGCCAGTGCAACCAGCCCCATCGCCGTGCGATCTCGCTTTTCCGTCTGCATCACTCGCCGGGTCGAGCGCGAGACGAGGATGATACCCGGAGCGAGGAACCCGATCCAGAACTCGTTGTTCTTCGGCTCCCAGTACCCGAAGAACGCCCACAAAACGAGACACCAAACCGCGGCGGTGAGCCACAACGGGTCCCGCCGAAGATCGAGGAATCTTCGGGGCCGATGTCCGCGGAGAAACCAGACACCAACGGCAAAGAGCGCCAGGGCCGCGGCGGGGAAGAGCAGCCGCAAGTCGCCGACCGGATCATTGGGCAGGTGACGAACGGAGTAGTACGATGCGTGAGCGATGGTCCTGGCGACTCCGTACACCGTGCTCACGTAGTTCGCAAGAGACAACCTGCCCCATGCTCCCGTGTGGGCGTACAGGGTGGTCCAACGAACGATCTCTCTCGGATGCCACGACCCGGTTTGATTCGCCGCGACAACGACATAGGCGGAGGAGACGGCGATCCCGAGCGTTAGGAAGAGAAGGACGATCTTCTTCGCAGCCCGGACACGGCGGGGTTCCGTCCGGAGGAAGTAGACGGCGAGAGGGGCCGCAATAAGCAGGTTCGTCTGGTGAAAGAACGCGGCCACGGAGACAAGGAGGGCCGACATGACTGCTCGTACGTTGGGGAGGCGCTTCGCGCGGCACGTCAGGAGTGCGGAGAGAAGAACAGGAACGAGCGCGGGCACGTAGACCTCAACCTCCGAGCTGTAATACCAGAAGGCGTAGGAAAAGGCCAAGAGGAGCGAACCCGGGAGAGCTGTGCGGGTGGAGACTCCGCATGCGCAGCGAAGCACGCAGTAAAGGAGCACGACACAAGCTGCCCCGCTGAGGGCGCCGAGGCCTTGGAGAGCCGGTAGGACCGTGAGACGGCCTCCGGAGAGATGAGCGGCACCCGCTGCGAACCAGGTCCCGAACACGTTGTAGAACAGATGATGAGGGTGGAAGTAATCATGATGGCGAGTTGCGGCTCTGTACCACACGGCATCATACGTGTGAACACGGGTCCTTGTTGCCAAGAAGAGAATCGTGAGAAGCACGAAAAGCAGGAAGCAGACCGAGAAGTCCGACGCCGTCGGGCATCGTCCGGACCTTGAGGCTCCGGACGGGAGCCCCGGCGGACGGGCGGACACGAAGAGGGACTCCCGGATTCCACGCCGGGCCGGAAGCTCGACGGAGCGCACATCCCACACCCGTGCTGAGGCCAGCAAAGCCGTCGGAGAGATGAGCCTTGGCTCGGCGAGCCCCTGCGCCGCGCTGCAAGTGGGGCTCACGCCGATTCCCTGTCTTTCCCGAAAGGCCCGGAAGCGCCTGCCCGACGCGCGGAATCCCGGGCGGTGGTGTCGGAGGCCCAATCCCCCCGCTCCCGTGACTTCTCCTTTCCCCGCCGGCCCTGTCGAAGGCGGCCGCGGCATCGCGGTCTTGCGTGAGGAGCTCGGATGGAAGGTCTCATGAATCCCCCACCAGATCCACATTTCTTTTCCGGCGGCACTACGCAAACGCTCTCGCCTTTGCGCTTCGATGAGGCGGGCTCTTCCTGATCGTCGGTTCGGCCGGTCATTCGGGAAGGGACGGGACGCCTCCCGGTCGGGAAACCCGTTCATGTGGCCGTGGGTGTACCCTTCGTGAAATGTTGTCGCGAGCCGTGGAAGGGGGAAGTGTCTTTCTCCGCGGGCCGAGGGGAGGTCTTGTGCTATGGTGCCCGTGATGAGCGAGGTTTCATCCCCAATCGGATAGGAGGGCTTTGTGTCGTCGGATCGGACCGAGACCGCTTCCACAGAGGCCGTTCCCTGGTCCCAACGCGTCAGGGGGATTCTGGTTCCCCTCCTGCTCCTCGGCCTTGCGATCGGACTCGCGGCCGCCCTCCTCCAGATCGGTCTTCTCCGCTTCGGCGAGATCGCGCGGGACCAGATGCTCCCGTTTCTCGCGTTTTTCCTCGGGTGCGGAGCGGTTCTCGCGACGGGGAGCGGCGCGCTCGCCCGCTCTCTCTTCGCCTCTCTCGGGACCCGCCGCCGGCTTCTCATCGGCATCGGGGCGGGCGTCCCGGTTCTCTTCTTCGCCGTCTTCGTCCCCCTGAACGTCCGGGGAATGCCGAATGTCTTTCTCCTCGTCACCGATGCGACGCGAGCGGATCATCTCTCCGTCAACGGCTACGAGCGGGACACGACGCCGTTTCTCCGGGAGATGAGCGACGAGTGCGTCGTCTTCCGCAACATGCTCTCTCAGGGCTCCCACACGATCGTCACCACTCCCTGCATCCTCGCCTCGTGCTATCCGAGCGAGCACGGCATGGTGGACTACCACAACGTGCTCTCGCCGCACTTCACGCTCATCTCGGAGTACCTCCAGGACAAGGGATACAAGACTTACGGATACGCCACGAATCCCCATCTCGGTCGGCACAACGGGTTCGTTCAGGGTTTCGACGTGTACGAGCACGACCCGGGCTGGGCGCACACCCCCGCGGAGATGGTGAACGAGCGCCTCCTCAAGTGGATCGACGGGGAAGAGGGAAGGCCGGTGTTCGGATACCTCTTCTACATCGACCCGCACAACCCCTACGTCTCGCCCCCTTCGTTCCAGCGCCTCTTCGATCCCGAGTGGCCGGGGGAGCCGATCACCGACTGGTACCAGGGGCCGAACAACAAGCCGGATCCGAGAACCCTCTTTCATCTTCTCGCCCAGTACGACGGCACGATCGCCTACTGGGACCAGGAGCTGCGGGATCTGGTCGACTCCCTTCGCGCGCGCAAAGTCTTTCAGAACGCGCTTCTTCTCTACACGGCCGATCACGGGGAGGAGTTCTGGGAGCACGGGAACTGGGGGCACAACCGGACCCTTTTCGAGGAGTCGATCCACATCCCTCTCGTGATCTCGTTCCCTCTCCCGATCCGCTTCCCCCCGCTGAAGAGGACGTCGCGGTACGTCGATGGGGTCGCTTCGAGCGTGGATATCGTGCCGACGATTCTCGACTACCTGCGGATGAAGCCGGACCCGAACGTGCGAGGCCGGAGCCTCCTCCCGATCGCGTTCGGGCGGAGGGACCGCGGGCCGGAGAGGCAGGCCTACTTGGAGCAGATCCTCACCCGCTACGGACCCTACGATCTCCGCGGCCTCCGGAGCGAGCGATTCAAGTACGTGATGACCTTCAACTACGAAGGAAACCGGAACGTGGAGGACGCCTTCTACGATCTCCTGGACGATCCGGGGGAGACCCGGAACGGGATCCGTGATCTCCCCGACGAGGCGGAGAGCCACCGGCAGATGCTCGCCGCGCTCGTGAAGGAGATCTCGAGCCATGCGCCCGATCGGGTGGACACCGTGGAGGTCGACGAAACGACCCGCGAGAGGCTCCGCGCGCTCGGGTACATCCGGGATTAGCGGTCGCGTAACCGGATGGGCGCACTTTCGGTGAACGGGGAGGCAGGGGAAAAAGAGAGGGGGTTCTCTCCGAGGATTCA
>JBDRFQ010000133.1:0-6393 GCA_043818685.1 Candidatus Eiseniibacteriota bacterium | reverse complement strand
GATATCGTACGGAGTCCGCCGAGCCGCGCGTCTCTCCGCCCCGATCCCGCGGCTCCACGGAGAGGATCGCGCCGAGCCGATCGCATTCGTCCGGGAGGTCCTCGCCGGGGGCGAGCGCGTCCCGATCGCGTTCTTCATCCTCGTCGAACCGCTCCTCGGGCTCCTCGGGAGGGAAGAAGTCCAGGAGCCGCTGAGCGCGGAGAATGTCGGGAGAGACGGCCGGGGTCTTGACTCCGCCGTTTTCTCTTACTATCACCGGATTGTCGTCGCTGGAGCCCGGAGGTCCCTACCCCCTTGGGCCGCCGGAAGAACCGAGACCCCTGAGAAAGACAAGGAGAACGCATCATGAGGAACATCGCGCGTGGAACCGTCGTGCTCGCCGTCGGTCTTTTCCTTCTGTTCCCTCCGGGGGGGGCGTCCGCCGGCGCCGGCTGCGGGGCGAAAAGCGGGGTCCAGAAGGCCGGGGCCGGATCCGATTGCGGATTCATGAAGACAGGTGTCGCCTCGTCCTGTGCGGGAATGCAAGAGGGGTCCGCGGGCTGCTCTCAGACATGCGGCGCGATGAAAACAAAGTCCGGCCAGGCGCTTCTCTGTCCGACCTCCGGCAAGGTCCTCGCGACGGTTCAGCTCGTCGAGACCGGCGCCGGGTTCCGTCTCTACGCCGTCGGGTGCAAGAAGACCGGGCGCGACTTCCTCGAGAGGAGCGCGCGTGTTCTCGACTCGATGCATGAGGTGAGGGGCTCCATTCACGAGGGGAGCGACGGTCTCTTCATGGACGCGGAAGGGAACACGGCGAAGAAGATGGTCCGATCCTGGCAGGCGATGGCCAAGAGCGGGAAGGGAGGATGCCTCCTCGTGACCTCGGAGGGTGAGTGCTTGCTGGACGCGGTCTCCCTCGCGCCCGCCGTCGGCTGAGAAGGCCGCATAGAAAACCGACGATCGATCCGCGAGCCCGCCTTCGGCGGGCTCTTCTCGTGCGGGATCCGCGGCTCGTGTCCGGCGCGCGTCTGCTCCGGGGGCCCGCGGTCTTTCACCTCCGGCCGTTTTGAGCCCGCCTCCTTTCTGCCGAAAAGAGGGAAAGGGGGCGGCTCCTCGAATCCCTCCGAAGGAAAGAGTGGACCGGTGCGGCCGCGGGTGGGAGAATACGACACACGGTCGAAGGCTGGAGGGCATGATGTCGAAGCAACAGGAGCGCAGAAAGCACAGGCGGCTCGATACCCGTTTCGGGCTGAAGCTCGGCCCTGAGGGTGATGCCGGCCGCGAGACGATCGCCACCGAGGGGCTGAACATCAGCATGGGAGGGTTCTACTGCCGGGTGCCCCGCTTCGTGCCCGTGATGACCAAGCTGAAGGGGACCCTCGTTCTTCCGACCCCGTCTCCGGAAGGGGGGGAGCCGTCCGAGGGGATCCTGGACGCCGACATGATCGTCGTGTGGTCGGACCCCGAGTCGGAGATCGCCGGTTGCGATTCCTATCAGATCGGATGCTCATTCCTCTTCCTGGATGAAAAGGGGAAAGATCTGCTCCAGCGCCACCTGGACCACGTCAACAAGGAGGCCTTCGCCTAGTGTCGTTTCCCGGAAGTACTTTACCCTCCGGCCGGCCCTCGCGGCCCCAGGCCGCGTTGCTCCTCCTCGGCGTATCTCCTTGATACGCCGTCGTCGTCGCGCCTTGCCGGGAACCACGATTGCTCACCCAGATTGACAAGGCACTTCTGGGACACGACACTGGACCGAACCGCTCGCTTCCGCGCGTCGCCCCCGGCTGGAACCCGCCGGCGCCTTGGGGGCTTCCTTCCTCCTCTCGGGAACAAAACCTGCCAAAATGGCATGTATTGGGTGGGGCGTGGAGACCCCGCCTCCGCGCTCTCGCGCGAGCGGGAACCGTAACGTGTTTGCTGGTCGTTCGATGCAAAAACGACTCAATCCACGGCATTTGGTACGACTCTTGAAGATGTTGAATAAGGCAAGGACCCATTCGGTGTCCTGTGTGCTTGGAAGGAGGTCGAGATGTTCGACCGTCACTACGGATCACAAAGAGGGATCGGCGAGGACCGCTCCCTTCAGTCCTATCTCCGCGAGATCGCGAAGGTCCCCCTCCTCGCGCGGGAGGAGGAGGTCGAGCTGGCGTGGAAGAGCCGCGAGGGGGACCCGGAGGCGCGCGAGGCTCTCGTGCGGGCGAACCTCCGGTTCGTCGTTTCCGTCGCGAAGAGGTATCGAAACCAGGGGCTCTCGTTCTGCGATCTGATCGATGAAGGGAACCTGGGTCTTCTCGAGGCGGTTCGCCGGTTCGACGAGCGAAGGGGAAACCGCTTCATCTCCTACGCGGTCTGGTGGATCAAGCAGTCGATCCTGAAGGCTCTCTCGGAGCAGGCGAGGCTGATCCGAATTCCGCCGGGGCGGGCCGGAGTGGTTCAGAGGATCCTGCGGGAAACCGAGAAGCTCCGCCAGGCGTTCGGGAGGGAGCCGAGCGACAGGGAGGTCGCGGAGGCGGTCGCTCTTTCCGAGGGGGAGATCCGAGAGACCATGAACGTGGCCTCCCACATGCGCTCCCTCGACGCGCCCGAGACCGGGCCAGACGGTGAGTCGTCCCTCAGCGACTTCCTCGAGGACAACCTGAGCCCGGCTCCGGACCAGGACCTGATCGAGAGACGGCTCCGCCGGGACGTCTGCTCCGCCCTCCGGTCGCTCAACCCGAAGGAGGAGGAGGTCCTTCGGTCCTACTTCGGGTTCGACTCGGAGGAGAAGCAGACCCTCGAGGAGATCGGGAGACGGATGAACCTTTCGCGTGAGAGAGTGCGACAGATCAAGGACCAGGCGATCCGGAGGCTCCGGGGATCGAGCCGCGGAGACGCCCTGAAGAGCTACCTCGTTTCCTAGCGTCGTGTCCCGGAATTACCTTGTCAATCTGGGTGAGTCATCGTGGGCCCCGGCAAGGCGCGACGGCGAATGCGTATCAAGGAGATGCGCCGAGGAGGAGCAACAGAGCCGGGGCCGCGAGGGCCGACCGGAGGGGAAGGTGTTTCTGGGACACGACACCAGCCCCTTCCGCTTCGTCCTGCCCGGGATAGGCTCCCGCCGGGATCCTCCGCCCCTCCCCCCCCGCGGCCAGAAGGTGGCCGCGGAGAGCGGCCGCTTCCGTTTCGGCGACAAGGTTCCAGCCGGCCGGGCCGCGAGGCGATCACGGGGCAGGAATGGCCATTCGGGTCGATGGAGTCGAACGCTCGACCGGATCGCGCGATCTGTTTCAAGGACTCGAGAACCGTGAGGGGTCTCGGTGCCGTGGCATGCCTCATGCAATCGCGACGGCCGGAAGGGGAGGACCGATGTCGAGGCTCCCCGTTCAGGAGGGCCTTCTCGATGTTCAGGGAGAGGACTGAGAGCACGCCGGCGCGAAACCCGGACAGGAACGCTTGCTCGGGCCCGGCGCTCGGCGGAGAACGCTTTCGGCGGGCGCTCGCGGGGTACCCGCGGTCGCCGAGGCTGCTCGCAAGCCTCTCGAAATGTCTCGCGGCCCAGGGCCGGACCGAGGAGGCTCTGGAGTGCGTGTTCGAGAGCCTCACCCTCGATCCCGGCCAGCCGGCGCTGCTCCTACGGGCGGCCGACTTCCTCACACTTCTTGACCGGTGCGACGAGGCCCTGCGGTTCTGCGAGCACTACCAATCGCTCCGCCCCTCGAGCCCCCGGGGCTACGTCCGCATGGGCGACTGTCACCTGCGCCGGGGCAACCTCTGGTCCGCCGCCGACGCGTACTTCCTCGCACTTTCCCGCAGCCCGGAGAACCGCCTCGTGAAGAGCCGCCTGCGAGGTGTGATGCGGCTCTGCGCCTCTCCGCGCGGCTGATCGAATTGCTCTCAAGCAATCCGGTTCGGCGACGATCCTCGGAGTTGAGGGCTCTCCCCCGGGTGGCGGAGGCTGCCGCCGATCTGCGTCCGCCGCGTTGCTGTCCGGCGGGGCGACGGGCGGGGCGGGAAGCGGCGGCGCGGTCTGCTCCAAGCCGCAGGCTTGCGAGGGAAGCAGCATGGTGGAAGCGGAAGCTCGAGTGAGCCGCAGCCGGAAGGCGAGGGAGACTCTCTGGCGGATCCGCAGAATCCGAAGGCGAATCGACAGAGGCTACTACAATCGCCCGGAGGTGCGGGCCGAGATCGTGAACGCGCTTCTCGACGCGTTCCTAGGCAACGGGCCCCGGAAGGTGCCCTAGCCCGGATCGCGCGCGTTTCTTTCGGCGGCGGCGGACCGCGCTCCGTGTTTCCGCGCTTCGGGAGATTCCTCGGCGGCCCGCTTTCCCGGCCGGGCGCCCGGCTCGGCGGCGAGCGGGGTCGCCTGCGAGACCCTCTGCCCGCCGCCGCCTCACTCGGGGTGTGGCCGGCGCCGTCCGTTCGAGAGAAGCACGTCCGGCCTGTCCCTCGCCGCGCGCTCCACGCCCTCGCGGGGAATCAAGCGCGCTCCACGCGCGAGGCGGTTTCTCCCTGAGATTCTTTTTGACCTGCGTCTCCCCGCGCACTAGAATACCGACAGGATAGGTCTCTCCAGCGAGGTCGGTCGGAGGATGAAACGGGAACCTTTCTTCACCGGTCAAATCCTCGAGATCGCGGTCGGGGAGAGATACGACAACAGACTCTATCGGGCCCAGGTGGCGCAGGCGGACAACCGCCATCTCGTTCTCCACGTTCCGGGTTTCGACCCGCTAGGGTTCGTCGATCTCCTCAAGGGGACCGGTGTGACTCTTCGGACGACCTGGAAAGGCGAGCCGCATCTCGGCGCCTCGAAGCTCGCCGAGCACTTCAAGGACTCGTCGCCCTATCTGGTGATTCGCCGTCCTTCGAGCCTCGCGGCGGTCCGCCGGGAAGCGAGCGCGCGGGTTCGGGCGGATCTCGATGCGAAGTACGTTCCGAGGGCGGAGCCGCCGATCCGCGCCGCCGAACCGGAGGACGCGAGCGGGGAGAGCACCCTGGCTCTCTGCGGAGTACCCGAGCCGTTCGATCCCGGAACTCACCTCCGTGTCGAGCTGGAGGATGAGGGCCGGAAGCCGCTGATCCTCGAGGGGCGGGTGCGGCACGTGCGCCGCGATCCGGAGGAGGCTTCCCGGTACATCGTCGATCTCGCGATCGAGGGTCTGGACACCTGCCTCGAGCAGCGCCTTCTTCGCATGCTTCTGCGGCCCCGCGATGAGGGGACCGACTGCGCCGGTGACAATAACCTGAGGGGGAGCGAGTGAGTACGACATCGTCTCGAGTGCTCTTGGTCGGCGGCGAGAGAAGGCTGCGCTGGTCTGTGGGGGCGGCTCTGATCGAGGCAGGCTACACAGTTCATGAGGTGCAGGGGGGGGGAGACGGGATCGCGGACCTGAAGGAGCATCCCCCGGCCCTCGTGGTGCTCGACGCCGAGGTCTCCGATATCCCGGTCCTGGAGTGCATCCGCGAGATGAAGGGGATCGACGCCAAGGTGCTCGTCCTCCTTCTCGCCTCGTCGCGCACGCGCGAGACAGCCTCCGAGGCGGCGCGCCTTGGAGGCTGTCACGCCCTCGAGAAGCCGATCAATCCGCAGCGGCTGACTTCGATGGTGCTGGATCTCCTCGTCGATTCCGAGATCCGCCAGCAGGCGCAGCGCGTCGAGCCGATCGTGGTCGGGAACCGTCAGAGCGACAGGCTCGTTCTCGGGCGCAGTAAGAAGATGCAGGAGGTCTACCGGATCGTGGAGCGGGTCGCCCAGAGCCCGCGCGCGACCGTGCTCATCGGGGGGGAGAGCGGGACCGGGAAGGAGATGATCGCGAAGGCGATCCACTACAACACGCCGGGGCGGGCCGGCCCGTTCATGGAGATCAACTGCGGCTCGCTCCCCGCCAGCCTCCTCGAGAGCGAGCTCTTCGGTCACGAGAAGGGGGCGTTCACCGACGCGAAGAGCCTGAAGAAGGGGCTTGTCGAGATGGCGACCGGCGGGACGCTCTTCCTCGACGAGATCGGCGAGATGCCGGTCGGGCTTCAGGCGGTTTTGCTCCGCGTGATCGAAACGAAGCGTTTCAAGAGGGTCGGGGGAACCGAGGACATCGAGGTGAACCTCCGCATCATTGCGGCGACGAACCAAGACCTGAGAAGGGCGGTCGCGGAGAAGCGTTTCCGAAAGGACCTCTACTTCCGGCTGAACGTGGTGCCGATACACGTGCCGCCTCTCCGGGAGCGTCCGGAAGACCTTCCGATTCTTGCAAGCTATTTCATCGATATTTTTAATAAAGATCTATCAAAGAACATCCGCGGGCTCTCCCCCTCGGCGCGGGCGCGGCTCCAGGAGTACGCGTGGCCGGGCAATGTGCGGGAGCTCCGCAACGTGATCGAACGGGCCATCCTCCTCGAGAGCGACGACCTAATCCTCCTCGAGCATCTTCCCCTCGAGATCTC
>JBDRFQ010000132.1:0-9656 GCA_043818685.1 Candidatus Eiseniibacteriota bacterium | reverse complement strand
GCGAAGGCAGCCACCTCGCGGTCCGGCGGACCCGATGGAGGAGCGTGATCGCGACGCCGGCGAGGGCTCCGACCACCGCGGCCCAAAGCGCGCTCGGCTCGAGCGACGAGACCCCCTCCGCGAGCACCTTCGCCATGAGGTGCCAGGCGACGACCGCCGGCCCGGCGAAGGTCTCGCCGGGGATCTCGTACGCTGCGGTGAGGAGCCGATAGACGCCCGCCGCGACGAGCACGCCGACGACGACCCCGACGAGCTGTGTGATCACCTGCCTGCGGATCGACACCTTGAGCATGTAGCCCGCCTTCAGGTCGTGCATGAGATCACCCGACTGGCTGGCGCCGGCGGCGGTGATCCCCGCGGCCATCAGGTTCGTCGTGATCCGCCCCGGATCGAGAGCGCCGTAGACCACCTGCGTGATCTTCCCCATCGCGCCGACCGGATTGATGTCCGTCTCGCCGGTCGCGCGCATGGAGATGCTCGCGATCAGGAGGGAGAGAACCACCGCCAGGATCCCCATCCAGATCGCGATACCGAAGAAGAAGTACGCCATCGACGCGGTGAGCGCCGTGGCGAGCGCCATGCCGACGAACCACCACTTCATCGGGAAGGGATCGGGCGCGTCTTCCTCGGCGTCCGCCGCCTCCGCCGCGCCGGTCGCCCGGCGCAACGACGCGAAGGTGCGCGCGATCGTCTTGTACTGGAGCGCGAGGCTCGTGAACCCCGCGGAGACCATGCAAGCCACGCCGGGCCAGAGAATCCACTTCAGCGCGTCCCGGTAGATCGTCGAGCCGCCGCTGTACTCAATGAGGCCCATCTCGTTCAGGACCGGTGTGAGGATCCCCCAGGCGAGGATCGCGCCGCCCAGCAGGGACCACCCGACCTTCGGGCCGATGAGGACGCCCGCTCCGAGCATCATCGGGGAGAGGTTGATTCCGAGCGTGAGGACGGCGAAGCCCAGACCGAGGATCCCGAGAGAGGCGAGTCCGATGTCGTCGAACGAGAAGTCCTCGAAGCGCCCGAGCCCGAGCGGGCGGATCGAGAGGAGGAGCTTCCACGCGGCGGCGAAGATCGCGGCGTAAAAGAGCACCTTCGCCTTCTTCACCGCATCCGCGCCGGAAGCGTACATCGCCCTGATCGTCTCGGCGGCGGCGGTCCCGGTCGGGTATCGGAGCTTGTCCACGACGATCATCTGGCGGCGGAGCGGCACGGCGAAGAAGACGCCGAGAAACGCGATCCCGATCCCCCAGAGGACGAGCTTGCCGTAGGGAAGCGGGCCACCCCCCTGCTCGCGGAGGATCAGCTCGAGCGCCGGGATGGACGAGGTGAGCCCCGCCGCCGAGGCCATCGTTCCTGCGGAGGAGCCAGCGGTGGCCGTGATGAGGTTCTCTTTGTCCGTGTAGGGCCGCTGAAGCGCGCCTGAGACCGTGCGGAAGATCGCGAAGGAGATCACCGCCGCCGTGATCGACGCGCCGAACGTCCAACCGATCTTCAGGCCGATGCAGATGTTCGACGCGCCGATGAGGCAGCCGACGAAGAGCCCCGACACCACAGCCCGAAGCGTGAGTTCCGAATGATCGTTTGCCATGAGATCCCTCGGTTGTTCGGCGCGGGCCGCCAGGCCGCGCTTCCTCCACTGCAGGGGGAATCGTGTTGACTTTCAAGAAGTTACCAGAGCGCCGCCGGGCAGGGAAGGGAAAACCGCGCCCCCCGCGATGGACACGAACGGGCAGGGCTGCTTCAATTGCGGAGGCATCCGGATCGACCCGAGAAGCACGACGGCGTTCGCCTCGTGGCGAGGCGGCATCTCGCCGTACCTGGAAACCTCATGAAGCTCGGTTGGCTGTCGGACATTCATCTCGACTTCCTCGATGCGCGGGGCCTGCGGGAGTTCTACAGGATGCTCGCCGACGCCGGGGCCGGAGCGAGTTGCGCATCGCCCGAGATCCACGCCATCATCGAGTTCGCAAACGGAAGGTGGATCGACCGCACCTGACCTCTCGCGCCGGCGCCTCCGCCCGCATTCCCCTTCCCGGGACCTCAAGAACCGTTCCCCGGGGGCCGATACGAGTAACGATATGCGTCTTTCTTGCGCGCGGGGCGGGCCGGAGCCCGGCCCGCGGCCCGCGCGTGAGCCGACTCAACGACCGCCTCCCGGCGGGGTTGCGGGGGCGGTGCGCCGCGCCTGCAACCGGAGCTTCCCCCGGCCGCGCGCGCCCTCGGGAAGCGGAGGAGGACCGACGATGCGTGCTTGCCTGCAGCTTGTGATCGCCCTCGCCCTGGCCGCGGCACCCTGCCTGGCGAACCAGGTCGAGAACGCCAACACCGCCGTCTACCAGTTCATCCCGCCCGCTTCGGGGCCGATCTGGTCGATGCCGAGGGACGTTCTCTACGACAACGGCCCGCTGGTCAACAGCCCCGGGACCGGATATGCGGGAGCGGACGAGTCGGTCCTTCAAACAACCTCGCTCTCCATGAACACGCTCGGCTTCGGCCACCAAGTCGCTACGGGCTATGTCGTCGCAGACGACTTCACCATCCCGCCGGGCGATCCCTGGAACATCACCACGATCACCTTCTTCGCCTACCAGACCGGCGCGGCGACGACTCCCTCCACGATGACCGCGGTTCGTTTCGAGATCTGGAACGACCGCCCGGACGCCCCCGGCGCGACCCGGCTCTTCGGCGACCTGACGACCAATCGTCTCTCCGGCTCCGCCTGGTCGGGCATCTATCGTGTGACCGAAAGCAGCACGGGCGAGGCGACGAACCGCCCGATCATGGCGGACGTTTGCAGCGCGCCCGTCGTTCTCGGCCCGGGCACGTACTGGCTCGCCTGGATGACCGACGGAACTCTCGCCTCCGGTCCGTGGGCACCGCCAATCACGATCAACGGACAGACGACTACGGGGAACGGCCTGCAGTCACTGGACTCCGGAACGAGCTACGCCGACGCACAAGACAGCGGGACCCTGACGCAGCAGGGCTTCCCCTTCGTCATCGAAGGGACGAGCGGCCCCACCTCGACCGAGGAGAAGAGCTGGGGGGCGGTCAAGTCGCAGTTCCGGTAGAAGGCCGGATCCCGGCGATCCAAACCGAACGACGCGGGAGAGGGCTCCGGGGAACCGGGGCCCTTTCCGCTTCAGGATTCTCCGCGGCGCGGCCCTCGGGGGCGCGGTCCGGCCGGCGGCCGAAGATCGCGTCAACCTCGCTAGCGGCCGCCGGTGATGTACTTCTCCAGCTGATCGATCGTGAACTTCTGATCGGAGATCACCTTCTTCACGACGTCCCCGATGCTCACGATCCCGACGAGGCGGTCCTCCTCCATGACGGGAAGATGGCGCACGTGCTTCGCGGTCATGAGCTTCATGCAGTCCTCGACCGTTTCGCCGGGGCTCACGAAGAGCACGCGGGCCGTCATCATCTCCCGAACGGGGGAAGTTCTGGACGATCTCCCTTTCAGGACCACCTTGCGGGCGTAGTCCCGCTCGGAAAAGATGCCGACCACCTTCCCCTCCTCGACGACCGGAAGGGCGCCCACGTCTTTCTCGGCCATCACCTGAAGGGCGTCGAAAACGAACATGTCCGGCTTGACGGTCCAGACCCCGCTCCCCTTCGCCTGCAAGAGCTGTCGGACGCTGGTCATCCTTCTCTACCTCCTCCTCTCGCGCAGGGCGGCCCGCCGCCGGGGGTGCCCCGGGCCGGTCTCGTCTTCATCACAATAAGGCACGGGCGGCGGATTCGCTGAGAAGGAAACCCGGGTGGATGCCGCTCGACGGCAACACCTTTCTCTTCTTCTTCACGCCGGGCGTGAGCGTTCCCCCGGAGCGGCAGCTCCTCGACGGAATGACCGGGATCTGGTGGACGACGAAGAGCGGCGGCGAGTGGGGGGAGCCGGAGAGGGTCGTTCTCTGCAACGCGATCTCCCTCGACGGCCCGCTCTGCCTCCAGGGCGATCTCCTCTGGTTCGCTTCCTTCCGGCAGGGGATGTACCGCGCGGACGGCGATATCTACACCGCGGCCCTCCGAAACGGAGCGTGGACCGACTGGCGGAACGCCGGCCGGAAGCTGAACGACGAAATCAACGTCGGCGAGCTGTACACCGACGAGAGCGGCGCCCTGATGTGCTTCCATCGGCTCGAAGAGAGCGCGGGAGGCTATGATCTCTGGCTCATGCAGCAGGCCTCCGGCGAGTGGGGCGCTCCGGCCGGCCTCGGCCCCCCGGTGAACAGCGCGGAGGACGAGGGGTGGCCCTGGCTCTCCCCGGACGGGTCCGAGCTCTGGTTCACCCGATGGAGCGGGCTCGGCTACCCGGGCCCCGCGCTCTTCCGGACCTTCCGGCAACAGGACGGGTCGTGGAGCGGGCCGGAGGAGATCGTCTCGAGCTTCGCCGGCGATCCGGCCCTCGACCGCGCGGGCAACCTCTACTTCACTCACCATTATTTCGATGATGAAATGAACCTGGTCGAGGCGGACATCTACTTCGCCCGGAAGAGAACGGCCGACGCCCCTCTCGGAGCGCCCCGGGAGCAGGAGATCGGGCGCTCATTCGGGACGCCCCCCGCGTGCGCGGCGCCCCCGGTTGCATTAGATTCCGATCGAGGAGACCCGGTTAGGGGGCGGCCGTGGCGGGTATCGATCCGACCGGCCGCGGGCTCTCCTCTTCTTTGAACGAGGAGGTTGCGATGGCCGGCGGCGAGTGGATCCAGATCGCGACGCTGGGGGGAGGGTGCTTCTGGTGCCTCGAGGCGCTCTTCGGGCAGCTTCAGGGAGTGGCTGGCGCCCGGTCCGGTTACTCCGGCGGAGCGGCCCCGAACCCGACATACGAGGAGGTGTGCGGCGGAAAGACCGGACACGCGGAGGTCGTTCAGGTCGAGTTCGACTCGCGCGAGACATCCTACCGCGAGATCCTCGAGGTCTTCTTCTCCATCCACGATCCGACCACCCCGAACCAGCAGGGGGCCGACGTGGGCCCGCAGTACCGGTCGATCATCCTCTATCGCTCGCCGGAAGAGAAGGAGGCCGCCGAGACACTCATCCGCGAGCTGACCGCCGAGAAGGTCTGGCGCGACCCGATCGTGACCGAGGTCGTCCCCTTCGAGTCGTTCTACCCCGCCGAGAAGCACCACCAGGACTACTACTGGAAGAACCGCGACCAGCCCTACTGCCGCGTCGTGATCGATCCGAAGATGGCGAAGTTCCGGGAGAAGTACTCCGGGAAGCTGAAGCGCGCCCCGGCGGAGTAGAGGGCCGGGCGGCGGAGGCCGGCGGCGCGCGGCATTCCCCCGCCCGCGGGAGGCGCGCGGTTGTTCGCTCCAGGGTCGGTCCCTAGCCCGGCAGCCGGGGCCGGTCGTTCCCCGCGCCCGCCCGGTGCTCCGCCCCGTGCATGAGAACGTCGGCGGCGGTCTTCAAGAGGAGAAAGACCGCGATTCCCGCGGGGCCCTTTACCAGAAAAACCCCGGTCACGATCATGAGGTGCATCGGGAGGATGCGCGCGTAGGGGAAGAACATCACCGTTCCGAGGTTCTGCCGCCTCTCGCGGTCGCCCTCGCGGTTGTGAAGATAGGAGTAGAGGTGATTCGCGAAGAACGCGACGACGCAAAGGGCGAAGGTGCGGTCCATGACGCCCGCCCGCCCCATCTGCCCCCCGACCACGATGAAGTAGACCAGATGGAAGAACCCGTAGTGCACGGCGAAGAAGGCCGCCGTGCTTATCTGTGACGCCCGCGTCGCTGGAACCGGGCGCCCCCCCTGCATGAGCCCCGAGGTCGTGAAGTTTCTGAGATCGAGAATCTTGAAGACGTTGAAGAAGCCGATCATCACGCTCTGCGCCCAGTAGATCCCCATCAGAGAGGCGAGCGGCCATCCCCCGGCGACCGCGAGGACCAGCGTGAGAAGGTTCGCCCCGACGAGCGGCACGACGGACCGGTCGCCCGCGATCGCCTCCGCGAGCGACGGCCGCCCGCGGGCTTCCGCCGCGACCCGCGCCCGTCTTCCGGCCCCCTCTCCGGTCAATCGCCTGCCTCCCTGTGGATCTGGTCCCAGAGCAGTTCGGCGACGACGCGCACGCCGATCGGGATCGCCCGCTCGTCCGGATCGAAGGTCGCGCTGTGAAGCGCCATCTCCGCCCCCTCCGGCGCGACGCCGAGCCGGAACTGGAAGCCGGGGACGATGCGGCCGTAGTACGAGAAATCTTCTCCGCCCATTCCCGGCTCGTAGGTCAGGTCGTTCTCCGGCCCGAGCACGCGGCGGAAGACCTCGCGCGCCTCGGCGACGAGGCGCGGATCGTTGTACCCGGCCGGCGTCCCGAGCGTGTACTCGAGAACCGGCTCGGGCGCGCCGGCCGCGGCGGCAAGGCCGCGCGCGGTCCTCTCGATGCGAGAGTGCAGCCCGGCCCTCGTCTCGTCGTCCTGGCTTCGGACCGTCGCGGTGAGAACGACCTCGTCCGGGATCGCGCTGCTCTTCGATCCCCCGTGCATGCTGCCCACCGAAATCACGGCGTGGCGGTTCACCCCGATTTCGCGGGAAACGATCGACTGAAACGCGAGGATCATCCGGGCGGCGAGCGTCACCGGATCGATCGTCTCGTGCGGGTAGGCGCCGTGCCCTCCCTTCCCCTTCACCGTGAGGCGAAAGGCGTCGACGTTCGCGCTCGACCACCCGGGACACGAGCCGACCTGGCCGACGAGGAGCGTCGGGTGGTCGTGCAGCGCGAGAACGCACCTCGGAAGACGCCCGTCCGCGAAGACGCCCGCCTCGATCATCTGCGCCGCCCCCGCGCCGATCTCCTCCGCCGGCTGGAAGATGAAGAGAACGGAACCGCGCATCGCCGCGCGCGCGTCGGAAAGAACGCGCGCCGCGCCGAGCGCCACGCTCATGTGGATGTCGTGGCCGCACGCGTGCATCAGACCGACCGTGCGCCCGCCCGACGTGTCGGTCCGCGTCGAGGCGAACGGGAGCCCGGTCTCCTCCGCGACGGAGAGCGCGTCCATGTCGGCGCGCCAGGCGACGAGAGGCCCGGCGGTCCCGCCCCGAAGGAGCGCCACGACCCCGGTCCCCCACTCCCCCTCGACGATCTCCACGCCCGGAATCTCCGCGAGCGCCTCGATGACGCGCCTCTGCGTCTCCACCTCCCTGAGCGCAAGCTCCGGATGCTCGTGGAACCAGCGCCGGTCGCCGATCGTCCGCTCCTCGTGCCTCTCCACGAGCACCGCGAAGTCGGGAGCGCCCGCCTCCTCGGGAAGCGCCGTCCGCGGCACGATGAAGAGAAGCGCAAGGCCGGCCCATCCGATTCGTTTCATCGTCTCTCCCTTCTTCCCGCCAATCGTAGCCGATCCGCCGGCCGATCCCAAGCGCCCGGAAGTGGCCCCCCGATCCGGCCGCGCCGCCCGCTCCGTCATGTTATAATGAAAAGCGAACCTCCCCCGCGCACGGCCCGAAACGAGGACGCCCGATGCCGAACTCGAGACCCCTTCTTGCGCTTCTCCTCTCGGCGATCGCCGCCGCCGCCCCGGCGGCCCCCCGCGGAACGATCATCGAGGACTTCGAGAGCGGCTCCGTCGTGCTCGAGAGCTACCCCGGACAGGACGAGGATCCCTCCTCATGGGCGGTGACGGGCGCGAACCCGTACGAGGGCGTCTACGCGCTCCGTCTCCACGGCAACACGTGGAAGGTCCAGCACATCCCGCCGATCGCCCTCACCGACAGCACCGTCTGGCGGGCGGCCGCCTTCATCGAGCGGCTCGGCGAGATGCAGGCCGTCGGGGCCGGCGACTCGCTGAACGAGCTCTTCTACACGTTCGCGGGGGAGCAGCTCCCGCAGGAGCCGAAATGGTGGACGGTCTACCAGGGGGCGTTCCCCCGAAACGAATGGTACGCGTACCTCCTCCCAATCGGCCGCGACTGGGAGGCCACCCACGGGTACATCCCGACGATCGACCGCCTCTTCTACGTGAACGACGACGACGAGGGGACGACGGGGATCGTGCTTTTCGATGCGATCGCCGACGTGACCGAAGACCTCCCCGTGCCGCCGGAGCCGAGCATCTCCTACGTCGTCGAGAAGGCGCGCCCGGTCGCGAAGAACCTCTTCCTCGTCGGCGTGCAGTTCTACGCGAACGTCTTCGATCCCGACTCCGACACCCACACCTTCTTCTGGGACTTCGGCGACGGAGCCACGAGCACAGACCAGAACCCCGTCCACGACTTCCTCGTCGAGGCGCACTACACGTACACGGTCGGGCTTCTCGCGCGGGATGAGGACGCCCTCGTGGGGACCGACACCTGCCAGGTTCATGTCGAGCCGGGGGCGGGGGATCTCCCGATCACGGTGAACTTCGTGGGCGATATCTTCACCGGGCGCGGCTACGAGGCGCAGGGCGGGATCATCGACACGTACGGGATCGAGGCGCTCTTCGAGCCGACGCTTCCGATCTTCGGGAACGCGGCCGACGTGAACGTCTGCAACCTCGAGTGCGCCTACACCGACCGGGGGACGCCGCACCCGACGAAGAGCGTGGTCTTCCGGAGCCGCCCCGAGAACATCGCCGGGATCGAGTACGCCGGAGTCGACGTCGTCACGACCGGCAACAACCACATCATCGACTACGGCGAGGCGGGGATGCTGCAGACGCTCCACCTCCTCGACAGCCTCGGCGTCCGCCACTCGGGCGCCGGCAAGAACGAGTACTTCGCCCTGCTCCCCACGTTCCACACGGAGAACGGGGTCCGCATGGCGTTCCTCGGGCAGTGCAACCGCTGCGGCCGCACATGGAACTACCAGCCGTTCCTCGACGCGGGGGCGAGCAAGCCGGGATTCGCGTATCTCTTGCCGCACAACGTCGAGGCGGCCGTCGCCTCGGCGCGCGCCGCCGCCGACATCGTGATCATCCAGATGCACAGCGGCGACGAGTACGACACGGAGCCGCCGGAGAAGGGGTGGGCGCTCCACGCGCCGCCGCCGGTCGAGGCGAACACGATCGGGCCGGACGATCCGGACTTCCGCTTCCGCGTCGAGCCGAGCCCCGGCGACCGCGTGCTCCGCCGCCTCGCCGCCGACCTCGGCGCGGACGCCGTCATCAACCATCACCCGCACGTCCTGCAGGGATTCGAGTCGTACAACGGCAAGCTCATCGCGCACAGCCTCGGCAACTTCATCTTCGATCTGTACTACCCGGAGACGATGCCGACGATCGTGCTGACCCTCGAGATCGACAAGGAGGGGATCGCCGGCCACACGTTCGTCCCCGCCTGGATCGACGACTGGATTCCGCGGCCGGCGACGGGGACCCTCGGGCGCGAGATCACGGACCGCCTGGCGGACTACTCGCGGCCGATGGGCGCCCTCGTCTCGGCCCTCCCGGACGAGGCAGGGGCGCGCATCTACCTCGATCGGATCGAGGCGGACTCGACGCTCATCCCCGCCGAGGCCGCCGACTCGCTCTTCGAGGCGAACGGAGCCCGCACAACGCCCCCGCTCCGGCTCGCGGGCGAGGGGAACCTCTCGCGCGTGCAGTCGATCGCCGGCCCGGGAAGCGCGTGGGAGGTCCGCTGGGGGAGGGAGATCCTCTGGCACGGCGTCTTCGAGGAGGAGGGGGCGACCTTCTGGGACGTGAACTCGTCGGACGAGTGGATCGACTCGGGGCTCGCGCACTCGGGCG
>JBDRFQ010000131.1:0-5319 GCA_043818685.1 Candidatus Eiseniibacteriota bacterium | reverse complement strand
TACGTCACCAGCGGCTCGTCGCGGCACGGGACCGGACCGGCCGGAGCGAAGAGCGCGAGATCGACCCCGTTCCGAACGACCGCGATTCGATCCGCCTCGACGCCGAGAGACCGGACATGCGCCCGGAGCGGCTCCGAAACGACGACCACCCGCGCGGACGACCGAAGCCCGACGCCCTCCTTGATCTTCTCCTGGAGGACGCGGAGGGGACCGGACAGTGGAGAAGCGTCTCCCAGGAGCCTCGCCTCCGCGACCGTGTCGCCATGCATGTCGAACACGAGACGCCGCCGGCGCTCCCTGGGGAGAAACGCGCACGCGAACGCCGAGGCCGCGCTCCCCGCGTGCAGGACGTCCGCTTCCGCCGCCCCGGGAACGCGCCAGGCCTTTAAGGCATGAAGGAACGTCGGCCTTCCGAGCGGTCCGTCGCCGAGGTACGCGACGGAGACCTCGGCCCCCGCCCGTGCGAGAGCCCTGCCCAGCGAACGAAGCCTGTGGTTGTACGCGTCGTTCGAGTCGGAACGGTTGTGAGAGAGAACGAGAACGCGCACCGGCCGAACTCCCGAGTCAGAGGCTCCGTTATGATAGCATAGGAGAGGATCGGCGCGGTGTGCCGCGCGGGAGGACGGGCATCGAAGCGTATCGTGGTGCGCGGATCGCGCTCGAGGCGGGCAACACGGTCGCCCTGGCGACCGTGATCCGCGCCGAGGGCTCAACCCCGCGGGAGGCGGGTGCGCACATGGCCGTCCTTCCGGACGGGACCCTCTTGGAGAGCGTCGGGGGGGGGCCGGGTGAGCACGGTGTCCTGCAGGCGGCGAGGGATTCAATGGAAAGCGGACACGCCGCGATCGTCCGGCTCGATCTCGGCGGCCGGACGGACCCCCGCGCCCCGGCGGTGTGCGGGGGAAAGATGGAAATCCTCGTCGAGCCGCTCCGCCCCGCGCGAGACATCGAGTGGGTGCGGACCGTCGTGCGGCTTTGCGAGGAGGGACGGCCGGTTCTTATCCTCCGCGAGCTGAACGAAGACCGCGCGGTCGAGTGCCTGGTCCTCGCCGTGGCCGAGAAGGACGGAGCGATCGCCTGGAGGCGGGGGGACGCGCCCCTCCCCGATCACCGGGCCGCTGAGCGTGGGCCGCTCGTCCGGTTCCTCCAGAGACAAGGAGCCCGGAGCCCTCTCCTCGTCGAGGAGATCCCTCCGGTCGAGCGGCTGATCATTGTCGGGGGAGGCCACATCGGGCGCGCGCTCTCCTCGATCGGTTCGCTCCTCCGGTTCGAGGTCACCGTCGTCGACGAGCGAGAGGAGTTCGCGGACCGGCGGCGGTTTCCAGAGGCGGCCTGCGTCCTCCACGGAGACCCGGGCGCGATCCTCGAGACGGTTCCCGGAGGGATGAGCGCGTACTTCGTGCTCGTCAGCCACGGGTATCCGACCGACGTGAAGGCCCTCTCCGCCCTTGTCCGAAAGGAGACGCGCTACATCGGCATGATCGGATCGCGGAAACGCGTCGACATGGTCCGCCGCGCTCTCTCCGAGAAGGGAATCGAACCGGGAGCGCTCGGGCGTTTGTTCGCGCCGATCGGAATCGGAATCGGGGCGCAAACTCCGGAGGAGATCGCGATCAGCATCGCGGCGGAGATCGTCGCCGTCCGAAACGGTCTCGGCGGAGGAGCGGGCTCGCTCTCCGAGCGCCGGGAGACAGGATGAGCCCGCGGGAGGCATTGGGGCTCGCGTCACAGGGTTTCCCCTTCGACTCTACGGTTGCCTCCCGCGGTTTCCACGGTTGTTTCCCACTTGTCTGGTGTTCCGTCCCGGTAGCCTTATCACCCCCTCTCTCAAATCGAGCACCGCATCGTTCTCGCTGCCGGGGACCATCTGTTTCCTCCGGCACCCCGATGACCACGCAAGGACCGTACCGGGAGAGGGCGGCGAGGACGGGAGCTGGAACTTGTTGTCGTCGAAGACATTTCGGGGCGAGGCCGCCGCGGAGCCTCGGCCGTCACGACCACGACGTGGGCGCCCGGCCTCTTGAATCGCCCACGAAGTGGGCGTGTCTCGGTCGAAGGAGGTTTCGATGAAGAGAAGAAGAGCGTGGATAACCGGCGCGGGACGGGGCATCGGGAGGGAGACGGCGCTTCTGTTCGCGGAGAGCGGGTGGGACCTCTACCTCTCCTCGCGCACGGAGAGCGACCTTGCCGAGGTCGCCGGCGGCTGCGCACGAGCCGGAGCCCGGGCCGTTCCCCTTCCGCTGGATGTTCGCTCTCCGGAGGCGGTCGAGGCGGCCGTCCTGCGAATCGGCGAGGGCGGGGAGGGGCTGAGCGCGCTCGTTCTCTCCGCGGGGGTCGGGTCGTTCGGACCGATCGCCGACACCGCTCCCGCCGAGTGGGACCGAATCCTCGCGGTCAACCTGACCGGGGCTTTCCTCTGCATGCGCGCCGCGATCCCCGGAATGATCCGGAAGCGTGGGGGGCGAATCGTGGCCCTGTCCTCCGTCGCGGTTCGCGCGGTGCTTCCCGGGTCGGGGGCGTACGCGGCTTCCAAGGCGGGAGTGGTCGCGCTCGCCAACGTCGCGCGCGAGGAGCTGCGCGGCACCGGCGTGAGCGTGAGCGTGGTCGTTCCGGGCGCCGTCGCCTCGCCGTTCTGGGACACCGTGGGGAGCGACCTCGACCGGAGCCGGATGATCCCGACCCGCCGCGTCGCCGAAGCGATCCTCCGCCTTGCCGAAGAGCCCCCGGGGGCGGTGACCGAGGAGATCGTGGTCCTCCCCCCGGAGGGCGTTCTGTAGCGCGCGTCTTCGCCGCGTGGATGAGGTGCGCGCCGCCCTCCGCACGGGATCAGCCTCGGAGGAGATGCTACCGTCCCGCCCGCCAAGCGATCCCCGTTTTCAAGCCGGAGAACGTCTCGCGCAGGAGGTCCTCGCCCGTTGTGTGAAGGACGCTTCGTACCGCGTCCTCCGCGGGGAGCCCGCGGGCGACCGCGTCCAGGAGGGCGTGGAGATGGCGGTCCGTGTAGGATTCGATGATGTGCCTCGCAACCAAATAGGACTCGACGTACGCCTTCTCCACGAGGGAATCATCCAGGCGCAGGAAGGACTCCTCGAGATCCGCGAGCGGCAGGAAGGAGGAGTCTCGCGCCATGCGGCGGGCCGTCTCTTCTCTCGCCCGCGTCCACTCGCCCGCGAGAACCTGGGCAAGCCCCTCGTTCAGCCACGCGGGGCAGCACCCGGCGGTCCAGTCGTAGAGGACCGCGTGAACGTATTCGTGGGTCGCGAGCGCCCGGAACCTCTCTTCCGTTTCCCCGAACCTCGGGAACGGCACGCGGATCTTGCCGTCGTAGAGCCCCCCCGTCCAGTCGCACCCCTCCATGAGCCGGCGGAACTCGTCGGGAGGATAGACGACCACGGAGACCTGTCCGAGCGTCCTTCGCGGCAGGCGCGCGAGGACATCCCCCCTCGCGTCCTCGAGGATCGCGAGCATCCGATGAGCAAGACGCTCCCCATCCGGGAAGAGCGGATCGTACCGGACGCGGAAGCGGGCGTTCTCGATCGATCGGAATCCGTCTTCCAGAGCCCGCTCCCGGTCCGCCTTTTCGATCCGGCCGGCGACATCCGCGCTCCCCGGGTCCAGGCCAAGAGCGCTCCGCCACTCCTCGATCGCACCGTTGAGATCGTCGAGCTCGTAGGCGGCGTTGCCGAGAAGAACCCGGGCGGCGCTGTCGTCCGGGTCGAGCTCCGCGGCCCGCTCGAAGGCTCGGTGAGCCTCCTGGTGGTTCCGCATCTCCTGGTGCACGAATCCGAGAACGGAGTGGAAGAACGCGTGGTCCTTGACGAGGGCGATCGCGCGCTCCGCCTCGGCCACGGCCTGGAGGTAGACGGCGCGCGTCATCCGTCCACGCGCGAGCTTGATCGCGAGACGCGCGTGGGCCGACGCGAGGTTGAACCGGATCGTCGTGTCCTCCGGGCAAAGCCGCGACGCGGTCTCGAAGCAGGTGATCGCGGTCCTGTGGTCCTCGTCCTTGAAGTGCCGGATCCCCCGTTGGTTCCAGACGGCCGCGTCGGATATCGGAGGCGCGGCGCGCGACGGTCCGGTCCAGGCGGCGAGCACGAGGACGAACGGCAGAACGGCGCGAAACAGCCCGAAACGCAAGACGATTCCCCCCGCTTCCCTCGGCCGCGAGCGCGGCCGGAAGGGCCGCCCACACGGAGGATCGGCCGGGCGGGGGTGCTATTGAGGGTCGTCCGGGCGGGCGCCGGGACCGGGCCTCCTTCGGACGGAGAGGACGACGAAGGAGGACGCGACGAGGATCATTTCCGGCATGATGGGGAGGGAGTAGCGCATCCGAACGATCGTCAATGCATGAATCACCCAGAAATAAAGCGACAGCGAAAGAAACGGCAGAAGATCGTGGCGCTTCCACCCCCTCGCGTAGCCGGCGATCGCGAGGAGGAGGATCGGGATCTGGACGATCAGGTTGCCGGCGAGAACCTTCGGCTGGCCGTAGTACCAGAAGGCGGCGAGCTTCACCAGAAACGCCCTCACGAAAGCCCCCGGAGCGGAGGCGATGCGCACGAACGCCCTGCCGACCAGCGAGTTCTCCTCGCGCGCGCTCCTCTCCGCCCGCTCGTCCTTCTCCTCGTCGGTGGCGGGGAGATCGCGCCAGCGCCGATCGGGTCGCTCTTCGAAGAAACGAACCAGGCTCTCGTCCGCCCCGGCGAAGCTCTCGTTCATCCCCTGGTTGAGGGCGCGCCCCGATCGAAGAGTGATCGGGACGAAGACGCCCGCCGCGCGGTATCCGCGCTCGATCCAGGGCGCCGTGACCGCGCCCATCGCGGCGAGCATCACGAGGACGAGAAGCGCCCGCCGCCCGGGCCGGACCGAGCGGAGGCCGAACACGAGGCAGGCGAGAACGAGCGGGAGAAAGAGAATCTTCTCCTTCACCAGGGCCGCGAGCGCCCAGAGAATCCCGACGGCCGCCGCGTCGCCGAGGCTTCCTGTCTCTCGGAGACGGAGGAGGAAGAGCATCATCGCCGTCAGGAGAAGGATGAAGAGAACCTCCGGCGCGACGCGAGCGCTGTAGACGAGGACCTGCGGATAGAGGGCCCATCCGAGCGCGGCGAGAAGGCCGGCGCGGCGATCCCGGAACACCCGCGACCCGAGGAGAAAGATCAGGAAGCACGTTCCTGCGTCGAGAAAGGGCTGCACAATGCGGATCCGGATCCCCTCGTTCACCTCCTCGCCGAAGGCCCGATAGAGCATCGCGAGGAAGTACACGTACCCAGGAGGGGTCACGAGGTTCGGAATGTCCCCGGGGCGATCGACGAATCCGTG
>JBDRFQ010000130.1:0-5206 GCA_043818685.1 Candidatus Eiseniibacteriota bacterium | reverse complement strand
CGCCGCGGGCGTTCCGGCGGGCGACGACATCACGGTGCTGGTGGTGAAGCGGGCCGCCGGCGCGCGCGCGGGCCATCAAGCGGTCGAGGGGAGCGCGTCAAGCCGATGAGCGATCCATCCGATAATCAGAAAGAGGTGCGTATGACGTGCTCGTCGGAGATTCGCGAGCGGAAAAGGGCTTCCTCTCCCGGCGAGGCCGCCCCGCTCCCTCCGCCCGGCCGTGCGTGGTATCAGCTCGAGATCCCCGCGCGGATCGACTCGGTGGGACCGCTCTGCGCTTTTCTCACGGTGCTGGCGGAGCGCCACGGCCTCACGAGCGAGGAAACCCGCTGCCTCGAGATCTCCGCGTACGAGACGTGCCTCAACATCATCGAGCACGCCTACGGCTTCGACGGGAGAGGGCGGATCACGGTCCGGGTCCGGTTCGCGGAGAGGCGCGTGATTCTCGCGTTCTACGACCGTGGGAAGGGCGTGGACCCCGGCCGGATCCCGCCCCCCGACGTCGCGGACCCCCGCGTGCGTCTCCGGGGCCGCGGGTTCGGGCTCGAGATCATCAGGAACTCGGTCGACCGGATGCGCTACAGGCAGACTCCGCGCGGGGAGAACACCCTCCTTCTGGTGAAGCTCCTCTCCAGGCGCGGCAGGGAGGTTTCGGCGCACCGCTCAAACGGATGGCCCGAGGGAGGCGCAGCATGACGCAGTCGAACCCGTCGTTCAACATCGAGTCGCGGCTCGTCCGGGAGGAACCCGCGGTCGCCGAGCTCACGCTGAGCGGGCGTCTCGACGCGGAGGCCCTTCCGGACGTGCTCGTCCGGATCGAAGAGGCGCGGAAGAACGGTTGCCTGCGCTTCCTCGTCGATCTCGATCGGGTGACGTTCATCGGGTCCGCCGGGATCGGCATCTTTCTTTCGCTCGTCGAGGAGATGAAGGGCGAGCGCGGCGGCGTCGTCTTCCTGCGTGTGCCCCAGTCCATCCAGCGGATCTTCGAGGTCCTGAACGTTCTCGAGTTCCTCGAGATCCGTGACGATGAGGAGGACGCCGTCCGGCGTCTTCTCTCGCCGGAGAACGTCTCGACGTGTTGAGGCCGGGAGCGATGGCGGAGACGGAGCACGACTTTCTCACGAGCGAGGAGAACCCGGCGGCTCTCCGCAAGCACATCCTCGGCCTCGAAACGCTTCTCGATCTCACCCGTTCGCTCATGGTCATCCAGGACCGGCGGACGATCGACAGCTTCCTCCTGCTCACGGTCATGGGCATTCTCTCGGTCTCCCGCGCGATCCTCCTCACTCGCGACGGGAACGAGGACCGCTTCCACCTTCATGTGCGGGGTCTCCGCGAGAGCGAGATCCGGGGCGCGCTCGAGCTTCGGCCCTCCGGCGTCTTCGCGCGGAGGATGCGTATCGCCCCCGCCCTGGCCGAGATCCGGGCCGAAGGCCTCCCGAAGAGGGAGCGAAGGGATATCGAGCTGCTTCATGCCCAGCGGGTCCGCTACGCCGTTCCGATCCGCGTGAAGGACCGTCTGAACGGAATCCTCCTCCTCGGCGACCGCGTGAACGCGGAGAAGCTCTCTCCCTTCGAGAACCGGATGCTCCGCTCGATCCTCGACATCGCGGCCGTCGTCATGGACAACACCGAGCTCTACGACGACCTCCGGCGGGTCAACCGCGCGATGGAGGCGCAGAACGTCCGCCTCAAGGAGCTCGACCGCATGAAGACCCAGTTCCTCTCCAACGTCGGACACGAGCTCCGCACTCCGATCACCTGCGTGATCGGTTTCGCCGAGTGTCTCCGCTACTCCGACGTTGAGGAAGAGAAGCGCCTCGAGTTCGCCGAGAGCATCTACCAGCAGGGCCAGCGTCTTTCCAACCTGATCGATCAGATCCTCGATCTTTCGGAGGTCACCGAACGGACACTGCGGATCGAGTCCCGGGAGGCGGACCTGAACGAGATCGTGAGGGAGGTCGCCGAGTCGCTCCGCCAGGAGATCGAGGCGAAGGGGCTCGCCCTCGAGCTCGACCTCTCGCCCGATCTGCCCCGCTCCCGTTTCGACCCGAAGCGGACGAGGCGGGTGGTTCGGAACCTGCTCGACAACGCGATCAAGTTCTCCCATGCGAGCGGGAAGGTCCGGATCAGGAGCGAGGCCGAGAAGGACTCGATCGCCCTCCGGGTGAGCGATCAGGGGGTCGGCATCCCGCAGGAGTCGCTTGACACGATCTTCGACTCCTTCCACCAGATCGACGGATCGGAGACCCGCACCCACGGGGGCGCGGGGATCGGCCTCTCGCTGGTCAAGGGGCTCATCGAGAGCCAGAGAGGCTCCATCTCCGTCGATTCCGAACCGGGCAAGGGGAGCGTTTTCACGATTCGGCTCCCACGGACCCCGGACGCCTCGGGGGAAGAGCCCCCGCCCCCGCCCGCGGGCACGCCCCCGCCGAGCACGTAGATCGAGCCGATGCGGCCCCGAGGAGGAAGGAACCGGACACCTCGTCCCGAGGAATCCGGCCGCAGGCGCGGCTTCCCATGCGGTTCCCGGCCCGTCACGACGCCCCGGGAGCCGGCGACCGCGGTGCGCGCCCGCCGCAGGAAGCCGGTGCCTCATTCGGACAGGTCGTGGGGCGCGCCCCACTCGAGCTGATCGAGCGCGTGATCGAGAACCGACGCGAGCGCTTCGAGAGACTCGCGCACGGCCCTCGGGCTCCCAGGCAGGTTGACGATCCAGGTTCCACCGCGGATTCCCGACACGCCGCGGCCGAGGATTGCCGCCGCGACCCCGCTCTCTTCCCCCGCCCGGCGGATCCGCTCCTCGATCCCAGGGGCACGGCGCTCGATGAGCGGGAGCGTCGCTTCCGGGGTCACGTCGCGCGGGGCGAACCCCGTCCCTCCGGCGGTGACGAGCAGGGCGGGGCGATGGTCGTCGATCAGGGCGCGAAGAGACTCCGTGATGCGGGCCGCCTCGTCCGGCACGATCTCCCGACCGACGACCTCGAATCCGTGGTCCTCGAGCCAACGAACCGCGGCGGGGCCGCTCCGATCCTCCGATTCCTTTCGGGAGACTCGATCGCTGACGGTGACGACGATCGCGCGGCGGGACAATTCTGTTCCCTTGAGACGTTAAAAGAACCTAGACCCGAGCGTGGCTGGCCCGTGGAACCGAGGCGCCTCCGAGCCGGGAGACTCGCTCGCTCGCCGCGGGGCGCAGATGGAGACGCGCCCGCTGTCCGCGGCCGCAGCAGAAAACGCGTGCACGATCCGGGCTAAGGAGTCAC
Organism: Candidatus Eiseniibacteriota bacterium; assembly: GCA_043818685.1. Taxonomy (GTDB): domain Bacteria; phylum Orphanbacterota; class Orphanbacteria; order Orphanbacterales; family Orphanbacteraceae; genus VGIW01. Next base: position 1,940 of record JBDRFQ010000130.1, on the reverse strand, counting down.
GTTCGCGGTCTTTGCCTGCGGGGCGCCCGGCTCGACCTTGGGGGCCGCCGAGGGCGCGTGCCTCGGCCGATTCTCGCGGGAACGCCAGCAGCCGCCGTCGAAGTAGACGCCCTCCTCAATCACGAGGTTCTTCGTGTAGATGTTCCCCTCGAAACGGGAACCGGTCTGGAGCTTCACGCCTTCCTTCGCGTTGATCTCGCCGTTCAGAGTCCCGGCGATCGTCGCCTGCTTCGTCTCCACCTCCGCGCGGACCTTGCCCGCCTTCCCGATCACCAGCGCTTCCGAGACGACCAGCTTCCCGTCGAACTGACCGTCGATCCGGATCCCCCCGGTCACGTTGATGGTCCCGCTGAACGCGCATCCCTCTGCGATGATCGATGCCACGTTTCCCACGCCCTCCCCGGTGTCCGTCCTTCCCATCTTCAACTCTCTCATTCGGGGCAACTTACCGAACCCTTTTCGAATCATAGGGGAAGCGGTTTCGGGGGGTCAAGCCGTTTCTCGGCCGGCGATGTGCTCGTGTCGTGTCCCAAGAGTACATTCCCCTCTGGCTGGCCCTCTCGGCCCCCGGCCGCGTTGCTCCTCCTCGGCGTATCGCTTTGATACGCATTCGTGGTCGCGTCTTGCCGGGGCAAACGATGACTCATCCAGATTGACAAGGTACTTCTGGGACACGACACTAGACTTCTCTGGGGATCGCCCGGAAGGCGGGAGGAACCGGTGAAACACATCCCACGGAGAGATCCGGCGGCCGATCGGTTCAAGGGGGGAATCGCCCTCGTGGTGCTTCTCGGCTTCGCCGCGGGGATCCTCGGGGGCCTCGCGAGGGTCGGGTCCAACCGCTACGCGGACGCGGGCTTTTCCAACCTCGCCGTCGCGACGTTCGTCTCGGAGCTGAACGCGGCCTTCTTCCTTGTCGTCGCGATCGGAATCCCGGCCGTCTTTCTGCTCTATCTGCTCTACCGCATCGCTCCTCGCTCGTTTCAACGCACCACCGCGGTTCTCTTCCTTCTCATCGCCGTTCTCGCCGTGAGCCGGTCCGGCGTCTACCTGGGACCGCCCTCCGCCGCTGATTGGAGCCCGCTCCTCATCGCCCGCCGCTTCCTCCTCCTCCTCGCCATCCTCGCGGCGGCGCGCCTCCTCCCCACGACGTTTCCCGTCTTCCGCGCGCTCCAGTCGCTCTCGTCGCTTCGGATCGTGCTTCTCCTCCTCTTTCTCCTCGCCGCCGCGAACAGCGGGGGCGTGATCAACCGGATGAAAAACATCCCTCGGGGTTCAAACGTGGTTCTGATCACGTTCGACTCGATCCGCCCCGATCATCTCGGGTTCTCCGGCTACCCGAGAGGGACGAGCCCGGCCCTCGACCGGCTCGCGTCGGGCGGAATCGTCTTCGCCTCGGCGTTCACGAACTGCCCGCAAAGCACGCAGGCCCTCGCTTCGATCCTCACGGGTCGCGAGCCGCGCGCGCACGGCGTGCGCCGGATCTGGGACCGGCTGGAGGAGCCGGAGGTCTCCCTCGCGGAGATTCTCTCTGACAGAGGGTACGTCACGGGAGCGTTCGTCTCTCTGCCGAGCCCGGAGGCCGGAGCCGGGCTCGAGCAGGGCTTCGACCGGTTCTTCGCGACGGGGAGAAGCGGGCCATCGAGGAGCACGGCGGAGGCGATTCGATGGATCGGCGAGCAAAAGAAGAGGCCGTTCCTCGTCTGGATTCACTACAAAGACGCCCGGATGCCGTACGTGCCCTCCGCGCAGTCGAGGGTGTTCGCCGATCCGTTCTACTCCGGACCGTATCGGGACGGCTTTCGATACGAGCCGACGCGCGCCTGCCGGGTGTTCGGCCACGAGCCTCTCACTCCGGAGGACAGCGCGCAGGCGATCGCGCTCTACGACGGAGAGATCCGGCGCGTGGACCGAGAGATCGACCAGCTCGTGAGGGGGCT
>JBDRFQ010000129.1:0-5527 GCA_043818685.1 Candidatus Eiseniibacteriota bacterium | reverse complement strand
GATCATCCCGTCGATCGCGATCGTGGTGCCTTCCGGTAGGTTCTCCTCGACCCACTCGCGGGCAAGCGTGCGCGTGTCGGGGAGGTGGCTGTCGCGGAGACGCGACCCGGCGAGGAGAAGGGCGGGGAGAAGAAGGAACACGGCGACCGCGGCAGGCGCCCGGCCGGCCCACCGTGCGCCAAGCGCCCCGAGCCCCCCCGCGATCGCGCGCCCCGCGAAGATCGCGAAGGCCGGGTAGAGGCCGATGCAGTAGTCGAGCCCCTGGTTCCGGAGCGACGTGATCGCGAGGAACGAGGGGAGCGCGTAGGCAAGAAGAAGGAGATCGCCCTTCGTTCGCCGACCGAGCGCGGCGAGAAGTCCGGCGAGAATCGCCGCCCCCACGATCCCCTCTTCCGCGAGCACGCGCCCGGCGAACCAGAGGACCGGCGGCCCGTACAGGTGCCCCGGATGCCCGGTCCGCATGTGCGACGATTCGTAGAGAAACGCGCCCAAGTACCCGCGAAACTCGAAAATCCAGTACGGATTGAAGAGGAGGAAGAGGGGCGCCGCTACGGCGATCCCGAAAGCGAGGTGCTTCCACGGCGCGCGCGGCCTGCGAAGGAAGTGCGCCACGGCGAGCGCGAGAACGAGAAGGCCGGTGTTGTACTTGAACGAGACGGAGAGGGCGATCGCGGCCCCGGCGAGAAGATAGTCCCGCCGCCGACCCTTTTCGAACACGTCGACGATCACGAGAAGCGCGAGCACGCCCGCAAAGGCCATCGCCGAGTTAGGAACCGCGGCGACCGACTGCCCCTGGTGGACCGGCGAGAGGGCGAGGCCGAGCGCGCCGGCCGCGCCCGCCCACGCGCCGAAGAGCCTGCTCCCGATCCGCCACACGAGAACGACCGCCCCCACCCCGAACACGGCGCTCGCGATCCGTCCGAGCAGATAGAAGAGGGTCGGGTCTTCGTAGAAGCGGATGCCGAACTCCGACGCCGACGACACGGCGCCGGCGGCCTTCATGATCGCGAAGGCGGCGCCGTAGAGCGCGAGGAGAAGGTACTGGTAGAGGGCCGGGTAGTTGAGGAGGAGGGGCCGGAGGGAGCGCGCCCCCGCCATGCCGAGGGTGCTGTTCACGACGAGCTCCTCGTCCGGAACGTACGCGCCGGGGAAGCCGTATGTGAGGTCGAGCGCGCGGTAGGCCGCGGCGACGCCGATCGCGATCCAGGCGAGGTGCTTCGGGCGGATGCGCTCGAGCACGGTCCCCTCCCTCCCGGCGCGCGATCATAGCAGAATCGGACGAGGGGGAGCACGCACCGGGACGATTCGGTGCCCTGACTCGGCACCGGGCTACGAAATCAGGCGGAACTGCTCTATAATACGAAGCGGGAATTTCGCGGCCCGGCACCGAAATGCCGAAACAGAGAGGGAGAGATGGAAGGGTTCTTGATCGGTCTCGTCGTCGGCCTCATCGTGGCCGGTTTCTTCTACGTGCAGGTCCGCCGCGCGCGGAGCCGCGCCCCCTCGGCGCCCGCCGTGGTCGTGCAGTCGTTCATCACCGGGGCGCGCGCCGTCGCCGAGCTCTCCGTCTACCGGATCCGCACGAAGGAGATCATCACGACGTCGGATCACTGGCTCGGCGGTTTCGGCAAGCGGTACCTCTCGTGGCTCTTCAGCAACAAGCAGATGACGATGATCTTCGAGTTCGTGATCGACTTCCGCTACAACCTCCAGAGTCCGGAGTTCACGGCGGCGGGGGACGAGCGCGAGGGGTGGCGCGTCACCCTTCCGCCCCCGAGTTACGACGTGCAGATCCTCAACATGCTTCTCCACAGCGAGGGGAAGACCGAGCTACTCCCGTGGCTCATGCCGGACATCATCGGGCGCTTCTTCACCGGGGGCTTTTCGGTGGAGGACAAGAACCGCCTGATCGCCGAGGCGAAAGTGGAGGCGGCGCGCCTCGCATCGACCCTCGTCGACCAGTACCAGGGGGACGCCCGGGCCTCCGCCCGCCGCACGCTCGAGATGATGGCGCGCGGCTTCGGCCTCGAGAAGATCGCCGTCGACTTCGTCCCCTCCCGCGAGTTCCGCCCCGAGGTCGACGCCTCCCCGATCGAGAAAGCCATCCCGGCGGCGCCCTCCGTGGGCGACGAAGGCCCTTAGCCCGACTCCCCAGCGTTCACGGTGACCGGCTGCGCATGATGATCAGGCGGCCGGCGTGGTCTAACTTGAGGAAGGGTCGATGAGCTTCCGCGCGAGCGTGAGCGCGTCGGCGGGCCAGTAGCGTTCGGGCCGGGGCTGGTGGACTCGCTGGTCCCCTGCGGCAGGACGGCAGGCCACGATCTTCTCGGTCCAGCGCGCGGGTATCGCCTCGATGCCGTGCACCGCGCCGAGAAGCGCCCCCGCGATCGCGGCGTTCGTGTCCGTGTCGCCGCCGCGCATGACGGTGTCGATGATCCCATCCTCGGGGTTCTCGGCGTGGAGAAGCTGCCAGAGCGCGTTCCCGAAGGCGATGAGCACCCACCCCTGGTGCCGGAGATAGTCGCGCGGCGGCTCCTTCGCGGCGCCGACGATCATCTCCATCACCACCGCGTCGATCTTCCACTCCTCGGCGCGTTCGACGATTCGTTGGTAGAGCTGCTCAGGCTCGGAGCCGCTTCGGACAGCATCGGCGATGGCCGATGCGTAGACCGCGTTCACCGCGAGGCAGACGGGATGGGGATGTGTGATCGACGCGTCCTCGCGCGCCCACTCCGCGACCCGATCGAGCGGGTGGCTTGCGCCGAAGATGCCGAGAGGGCTCACGCGCATCAGCGCCCCGTTCGCCTGGCTCTCAGGGTTCGGACGGCCGCGGAGCCCGGCACGTACCGTGTTTCCGCAGTCGAAGGGACCTGAGTCGAGCCACACGATGTACGCACGCCGCGCCGCCCCGGCGTCGAACCTCTTCTCTTCGATGAGCGACCGCGCCAGCGCGAGCGCCATCTCCGAGTCGTCCGTCGGCTGTCCGGCGATGGTGTCCCACGCCCCGCCGTCGGCGAGGTCGCGCACGCCCCCGGGATAGCGCTCTCGTATCGCCTCGGGAGGCTCGAACTCCACCAAGCTCCCGAGTGAATCCCCCGCCAGCTGCCCGAGCAGACATCCCTCGGCGCGCGACACCACGCCCTCACTCCCGTCCTTCATCGGCGCCCTCCTCTGATCGTCCTCTCTTCGCCCGCCCAAACCGATCTTGCCCGGCCACCGGCACCGACGCGTCCCAAGGACCGGAAGCCGTCACGACGCGTAGCGCTTCCAGAAGGCGCTCTTTCTCGCGTGGTCCTTCCGGAGAGCGGCCGCGTACACGTCGTGCGGAGCGAACCGTTTCCAGTCCTCCACCTTCGGTGCGAGGGCATCGAGCTTTCGGAGATAGCGGACCCCGTGGGTGTAGTGCTTCGAGATGCCTCGCGCGAGAATCGAATCGAGCAAAGCACGATAGATAAGGCTCGCCACGAGGAACCGCTCGTCCTTCTCCATCACCTTGCAGAGCGGCAGCACGCCGGCGTAATACTCGCCGTCGAGCTGATCGGCCCGGTCCAGGAGATAGGACGCCGCCTCGTCCAGTAGCCCGCACTCGACGAGGAAGAACGCGTCCCCGATCGACAGCTCCTCCGCGCCGGCGATGAGACGGCTCTCCTCGTGGATCACCTCCGCGCGTCGAGCCTCTCCCAGTATCGCGATGAGCTCATCCAGCGCTTCGCCGCTCCGAGAGCCCCTGAAGATCCGCCGCGCGACCGTATCTCTCTCCGACTGCTCGCCGGTCTTCGTGTACAACGCGAGAAGGAGATCATCCCGCCGATCGGCTTGAAAAGCCTCCCCTTTCGGCACCCTGTTGACCCAGGAGAGCGCGGTCCCCGTATCGCCGGCCTCCAGATAGACCTCCGCAATGTCGTAGCAGGCGGCGGGCCCGAGCTTCGGCCACGAGGCACGACGCGCCTTCTCGTATGTCGCCGGATCCTTGAGCTGGCGCGCCAACGACTCCACGAACATGTATCTTCGGCGCGCCCTGAATTCGTCCTCTTCCTTCCTCGCCTCCGACCAGGCACGAAAAATCAGCTCTCGGAGAAGTTCCTCGGGGAGATAGGCCACCGCCCGATCGAGCAACACGTCGCGGACCCCGTAGTCGTCCTTGCCGATCAGCCGCCAGAGGAGATCCGCGAGCCGGCGCTTCTCCTCGCAGGCGGTCGCGTACCGGACGAAGAGGTCGGCCGCTGCGATGCGGTAAATGTCCCCCACGCTCCCCGAGGAATCGTCGCAGTTCCCGAGCACCTTCTCGTCGGTCTCATAGAACGCCGCCACGAGCTCGACGCCGGTCCGGGGATCATCCGCGGCGAGATTCAGGTCTCCGAGAAGCGCCTCCAGCTTCCGCGCGAGAGCGAAGGACTCCCGGTAGTCAACGAATCGCCGCATCCGCTTCAGCCCCGCGATCCCCGCGCGCACGCGCCGCACCTTCTCCGTGGGTGTCAACTCAATCCACCCTCCGATGTCCAGGATCCTGCCGAGCTACCCGGGCAATCTGAAGCGATGGTAGAGGGCGTGCTCTCCGGCGCTCGGGTCGACCTCCCGCTGAATCTGGTCCCGAGTGGTCGAATCGAGTCGGTGCCAGGTGGTCGTCTTGCTCCTGCCCTTGGAGACATCAAACCCGTTCGCCAGATTGATGCCCAGCAGGTCGGAAATGAGGTAGCGATCGTGTAGGTCATCCCACAAGAACACATCTACTTCGAGGCCCATCTTCTGTAATCGTGCCCCCCACTCCGAACGGAAGGTGCTCTCCCAGTCTTCCTTTGCGAGCGGTCTCCTGTCGGTCGTTTCAAGCCATGAGACTCGATGGATTTGGATCTCGGGGCGCCCGGAAGGGCGTCTTGTGCACTGCAGCAAGTTGATGACGTGGGCGTAGCTGGGCTTCTTCGGATGCAGATGGGGGTCGATGAAGAAAAGGGAGTTCGCACAAGAAAGCACCAACCGAAGATGAGTACGGTAGGATTCGGCCTTCCGTTCAAGGCGAATGGATGCTCTGTGTTCTCGGAACCAACCCGCTTTCTCGAGTCGAGAGACGCCGACCACCCTGGGCGTCCCCGGAACCTCTGCCGAGAGTCGATCCCCAACGATGATGCCCTGAAGCCTCTCGCGCCCGTCGGATGCCAGGGCTTCCTCGCACCACACGAGGTCTGTTTCCGGCGGCACCGGAAGAAGACCGGGGAATCTCCGCAACCGCTTCCCGGACGCAAGCGCCTTGAGGAGCTTGCGCGCCTCGAAATGCCAGGGTCGATCGTCGGACCTGAGATAGCGAGACCACTCACCGTCGCGCAGGTCTCGAACCAACGCCTCTTCCAGAAACACCTTCTTCAAGTTCCTGAGGTGGAGTTTGCAGACTTCCGGTGAGTCGTAGCACGTTCGGTCGAAAACATCCGGGGTGGCCGCGTACTCGACAAGCATGTCTATTCCATCACTTCCCGGAGGTCCTCCTCGAAGAATCCCCCCGGCCAGCCTCTCACCAGCTCCCCGCGCTCGTTCA
>JBDRFQ010000128.1:0-2801 GCA_043818685.1 Candidatus Eiseniibacteriota bacterium | reverse complement strand
CGAGGCGGCGCGCGCATCCGAAGGCGATCGCGATTCGGTCCTCGGCGATCTCTGCGGAGGCATTCCCGCCTCCGAGGGAGCGGGAGCGATCGTCGAGAACCCATGGGACCTCGTCGACGCGAACGAGCGCCGGATCCGTCTCGACGGGGAGCTTCTCGAGTCGCGCGGCCGGCTCCCCGCCCTCCCCCGGTTCGCCCTCGGAGAGGCCGCGACAGGAGACATCCCCGGCGCGCGCGTCAGGGGAGAGGGGGGGGTCTTCATCGGTCCGGGGGTCGAGATCGAGCCCTTCGTCTTCCTGGACGCGAGCGCCGGCCCGATTCGAATCGGGGCGATGGCCGCCGTCGAGGCGCACAGCGCCCTGCGCGGCCCCGTCTGGATCCGCCCCGACGCGCGGATCAAGTGCGGGTCGCGGATCGGCCGCGGCACGACCGTCGGCGAAGCGAGCCGCGTCGGGGGCGAGGTTGAGGAAACCGTCTTCGGGGCGTTTTCGAACAAGCAGCACGAGGGTTTCCTCGGGCACGCGTACGTGGGAGAGTGGGTGAACCTCGGCGCCGGGACGAACAACTCGGACCTCAAGAACAACTACGGAACGGTCCGGGTCGATTGGGGAGAGGGGTCCGAGGACACCGGGCTTCGCAAGCTCGGCTGCTTCATCGGCGACCACGTGAAGAGCGCGATCGGGACACGAATCGGGACCGGAGCCGTCGTCGGCGCGGCAAGCAACCTGTTCGGGGAGAGGGGGCTCGCGACCGGCTTCGTCCCTCCCTTCGCCTGGGGGGAAGGGAATGCCCTCTACGACTTCGAGCGCGCGGTCGAAACGATGAGAAGGGCGCGCGAGCGGAGGCGGGGAGAGCTCGAGCGGGCCGGGCGTCCCGCCGCGATGGAGGAAGGGGAGCTCTCGCGGCTTCGGGAGCTTTGGGAGCGGAGGAGAGGCCGGTGGTCTTGACCAAGGGGCGTTCGGGGGGTACAATGAGTCAGGAGCACGGCTCCCTACCGCGATTGGGCCCCCCTCGGAAGCCGCCTGTCCGGCGGCTCGAAGCTCCCGGAAGGAAATTCGGTAAGCCCATGACAATTCGAAAGTTCCTGGCCCTCGCCCTCCTGCTGGGATGTGCGTCGGATGCCCTCGCGTTCGCCAAGTACGGGGGCGAGTTTCTCGCCACCGGGATCGGGGCGCGCGCGCTCGGCATGGGCGGGGCGTTCGTCAGCGTCGCGGACGACGCCACCGCCGGCTACTGGAACCCGGCTGGAATGATCTTCGTGCAGAGACGCGAGATGGTCTTCATGCACTCGGAGCGCTTCGGGAACCTGGTGAACTACGACGCGGGGAGCTTCGTGCAGCAGCTCGGCCGCGACAACGAGTCGCGCTCCGCCTTCGGGTTCTCGTTCGTGCGGACCGGAATCGACGACATCGGCTACACCGAGCTCGATTCGACGACGATGCGGCCGTACGTCTCACGATGGGTGAGCGACTCGGAGTGGGGTTTCTTCCTCTCGTACGGGCGAATGTGGAGAAGCTGGGCGGCGGTCGGGGGGAGCGCGAAGGTGCTCCGCAAGAGCGTGGGCGACGACTCCGCCCTCGGGATCGGATTCGACGTGGGGGCGCTCCTCCGCCCGTGGAGGCGTCTGTCGGTCGGCGTCAACGTGCAGGACGCGACGACGACGTTTCTCGCGTGGAAGAAGGAGACCGAGACGATCCTCCCGACGGTGAAGTTCGGCCTGTCTTACCCGTTCCGGGTCCCGTCGATCGGCGGGAAGCTCACCCTCGCCGCGGACCTCGACGCCCGGTTCGAGGGGAGGAAGTACGCGACCGCCTACTGGCTCGGGGACGCGAGCGCAGATCTCCGGCTGGGGCTCGAGTATTGGTACCGGGAACGCCTCGCCCTGCGGGTGGGGCAGGAGCGCTCGGGAGAGAACGCCTTCACCGCGGGAGCGGGCTTCCGGATTCCGTTCAGCGGGAACGCGCTCTGTCTGGACTACGCGTTCCTCACGAACGCGTATCTGGACGACACGCATCGCGTCTCCGGCTCGTTCGTCTTCTAGACCGCCATCCCTCTCCCGGCCCGACCGACCGGGGAATTCGGTGCCTGGCTACCGTTTTCGTCGACAAGACGTCGCGGAACTCCGGGCAAGGCAAAGCGGGGATCTCTTTCGTCCCCACGGCGGGTGACGGCGGCAGGTGTCCGCGAGGAGCGCAGCCGATTGGCGCGCTCGGGCGCCTAGTGAGCGCCGAGCGGACAGCCGCGGGCGCAGGACCCGCCGCCCGCAAGCGAAAGAGCGGCGGAGCGGCCTCGGCGGCTCGGACGCGGGCCGAAGGGCATTGACACGGCCCGGCCGGAACCCTAGAATGCCGAACCAGAAGCGGATCCACCGAGGAAAGGCGGGAGAAGAACGTGGGCCGAATGTTGACGTCCTTTTTACTCCTTCTGGTTCTGTTGCTGGTTCTCGGGATCGCCGTCCTGAACCCGACTCCGCGGGTCGATCTCAACCTTTACTTCGGGACGTTCTACGACGTCCCCCTCGTGCTCGCGCTCTTTCTCGCGTTCATTCTCGGATCGTTGCTCACGTTCCTCTATCTCCTCGTTCACACGGTCCGGCTGCAGTTCAGGATCCGGGAGCTTAAGACGCGAAACAAGCAGTACGAGAAGGAGCTGATCGCTCTCCGCAACATCCCCGTCGACGAGGAGGAAGGGGATTCCCTTCCCGAAAAGGTCTAAGGCAGCCGCCTCATGCTGGGAAACTACGCCAGACCCGAATCTCCGGCCGTTCTCTTCATCACGCTCCTCTTCCTCATCGGCGTGGCG
>JBDRFQ010000127.1:0-5681 GCA_043818685.1 Candidatus Eiseniibacteriota bacterium | reverse complement strand
TCCTTCCGAACCATCCGGCCTGGAGCCGTTTCTTCTCCGAGCTTAGCTTCGTCGTGCGCGACGAGATACACGCCTACCGGGGGATCTTCGGCTCGAACGTGGGGAACGTGATTCGCCGGCTCCGGAGGATCGCCCGCCACTACGGATCCGAGCCGGTCTTCCTCTCGTGCTCGGCGACGATCGCCAACCCCAGCGAGCTCGGCGCGCGCCTCATCGGAGGCGACGTCGTCGTGGTCGACCGGGACGGCTCTCCGCGCGGCCCGAAGCGCTTCGTCCTCTGGAACCCTCCTTTCCTCGACCGGAACAACGTGGAGAGGCGGAGCTCGAACGTGGAGGGAAAGGAGCTTCTCGTACGGCTCGTGCGGGAGGGGGTGCCGACGATCCTCTTCACGCGCGCGCGGATCACCGCGGAGCTCGTCTACCGGTACGCGCGCGAGGACCTCGAGAAGCGCGCGAAGCGCCTCGCCGGGCGGATCGCCGTTTACCGCGGCGGCTACCTTCCCGAGGAGAGGAGGGAGATCGAGAGGAGGCTCTTCTCGGGTGATCTCCTCGCGGTGTCGAGCACGAACGCGCTCGAGCTCGGGATCGATGTCGGCTCCCTCGGCGCCTCGATCCTCGTCGGCTTCCCCGGGACGATCGCGAGCACGTGGCAGCAGGCGGGGCGCGCGGGGCGGACCGAGGAGGAGGCACTCACCGTCCTCATCGCGTACAACGACCCGATCGACCAGTACCTGATCCGCCATCCGGACTACTTCTTCGGACGGACGCCGGAGCACGCGACGATCGATCCGGAGAACCCGTACATCCTGGAGAGGCACCTTCGCTGCGCGGCGCACGAGCTTCCGCTCGGAGCGGAGGACGCGGCGCTCTTCGGGGACCTGTGCGAGCCGATCGTGGAGGCGCTCGAGGACGACAGCAAGGTGACCCGCATCGAGGACCGCTGGTTCTGGGCGCTCACCGACTATCCGGCGGCGGAGATCTCGCTCCGGAACATGTCGGACGCCACCTTCACGATTCTCGAGAAGACCGATGAGGGGGAGCCGCGCACGATCGGCAACGTCGACGCGATCAGCGCCCCGGAGCTCATCTATCCGGAGGCGATCTACCTGCACGAGGGGGAGACCTACTTCGTGAGGGAGCTCGATTTCGAGCAGCGGGTCGCCTACGTGGAGAGAAAGGAGGTCGACTACTACACGCAGGCGATCGTCGACTCCACGATCCGCCTCGGGGAGACGCGGGAGAGGGGATCGCTGAACGGGGCGGAGACGCTTCTCGCGGAGGCGACCGTCACGTGGATGACGACCGGCTTCAAGAAGATCAAGTTCTACGGGCTCGATTCGATCGGGTGGGGGAAGCTCGCCCTGCCGCCGCAGAACCTCGAGACGGTCGCGCTCGGCATCGTTCCCGGCCCCGAGACCGTGGACCAGCTCGGGCGCTTCGGGCTCCGCGCGGTGGAGGGGCTCGCGGGGCTCCGCAACCTCCTCCTCGTTGTTCTCCCCCTTCACGCGATGTGCGATCCGAGCAACCTCGGCGGCGTGGTGGAGAGCTCGAACCTCGGGAGCCCCGCCCTCTTCATCTACGACCGCTTCCCCAAGGGGCTCGGTCTCAGCGAGAGGGGCTTCTCGACGATCGAGACGGTCCTCGGCGCGGCGCGGGAGCTCGTGGAGAGCTGTCCCTGCGCGGAGGGGTGCCCCTCGTGCGTCGGGCAGCCGCGGCCTCCGCTCCTCCATCACGATCCGGACCTCATGCAGGGATACCCGATCCCGAACAAGGAGGCGGCGGTCCGGCTTCTCGCGATCCTCGGGCGCCCGATCGGCTGAGGGAGGCCCCGGATGTTGGAGAGGGGGCGGCGCGCCGCGGCTTCCCCCTTGAGCGAAGGCGAATCCGAGACTATCCTCACCGCCGAGGAGCGCGGCCCGCCCCCGCGATCGATCATGAGGAGCGAGGAACCGGACGCTGATGGATGAAACTTTGCACCATCGACTTTCACGCCTCGTCCGGGAAGGGGCGAGGCGGCCGGAGCGCGTCCCCCTCGCGCGGCCCGCGGCCTCCGCGCTCCCCGCGGGGCGCGAGGTCCGGACCGAGCACGGGGCGTTCTATCTCGTGGAGCGCCCGCTCGAGGAGGCGCTCCGGGACGGAAAGCGCGCGGCGCTCCGGCGCCCCGCCTCCCCCTGGAGGATCGCGGAGGGGGACGGCGATCCCCGGGAGGTGGAGCGGCCCGTCTTCTTCGATCTCGAAACGACCGGGTTCACCTCGTGCCCCCTCTTCCTCGCCGCGACGATCGATCTCCGTGGGGGAATCGTCCGGCAGCGCTTCGCGCGCGACTACGCCGAGGAGAAGGCGGTCGTGGCGGCGACGGCGGAGGAGATCGCCTGCGCGGAGGCTCTCGTCTCCTATAACGGCAGGTCGTACGACCTCCCCTTTCTCCGGCACCGTGCGGCGATGCACCGCCTCCCCTTCTCGTCCCCGCCCGCTCATCTCGACCTCCTCCATCTCTGCCGGCGGACGTGGAGGGGGCGGTTCCCCGACTTCCGCCTTCAGACGATCGAGAAGGCCCTCGGGCGCGCGGATCGGGCGGGGGACGTTCCCGGCGCGGAGATTCCGGCCCTCTATCACGAGTTCGTCCGCCGCGGCCACGACCCGCGGATGGCCGCGGTGTTCCGGCACAATCTCGAGGATGTTCTAACGTTGGTCCGGCTCTTCTTCCTGCTCGCGGAGGGGGGAAAGGAAAGGAGGGGAGAGAGGTGAGCTCCAAGGTGATCGGAGAGGCGCTCACGTTCGACGATGTTCTGCTCATGCCGATGGAGTCGGATGTCCTGCCGGGCGAGACGGACGTCTCGACGCGCCTCACCGCGGGCATTCGGCTCGGAATCCCGCTCCTCTCCGCGGCGATGGACACGGTCACCTCCTCGCGGCTCGCGATCGCCCTCGCGCGCGAGGGGGGCATCGGCGTCATCCACAAGAACATGCCGCCGCGCGAGCAGGCGCAGGAGGTGGACCGGGTGAAGCGGTCGGAGAGCGGCATGATCACCGATCCCGTCACGCTCGAGCCGGACCGATCCGTCTCCGAGGCGCTCGAGGTGATGCGCGAGTATCACATCTCGGGAATCCCGATCACGCGGAACCGAAGGCTCGTCGGCATCCTGACGAACCGCGACCTCCGATTCGTGCGCGACTACGCCACCCGGATCGAGGACGTGATGACGAAGGAGAACCTCGTCACCGCGCCGGAGGGGACGACGCTCGAAAAGGCGCAAGACCTCCTCCACAAGCACCGGATCGAGAAGCTCCCGGTCGTCGACGGCGAGGGATACCTCAAGGGGCTCATCACGTTCAAAGACATGAGCAAGAGGATGATGTTCCCGAGCGCCTGCAAGGACGAGCGGGGGAGGCTCCGGGTCGGCGCGGCGATCGGTGTCGGCCCGGACCGGGAGGCGCGCATCGAGGTCCTCCGCGAGGTCGGGGTCGACGCGGTCGTGATCGACACCGCCCACGGCCACTCGGGGAACGTCCTCCGGGTCGTCGGTGAGACGAAGAAGCACTACCCCGGGGTCGCGGTCATCGCGGGGAACGTCGCGACGGAAGAAGGGACCAAGGCCCTCATCGACGCCGGGGCGGACGCGGTGAAGGTCGGGGTCGGCCCCGGGGCGAGCTGCACGACCCGAGTCGTCTCCGGCGTCGGCGTCCCACAGTTCACCGCGATCGAGCGGTGCGCGGTCGCGGCCGCGAAGAGCGGCGTTCCGATTATCGCCGACGGCGGCATCAAGTACTCCGGAGACATCGTCAAGGCGATCGGCGCGGGGGCCGAGTCGATCATGATCGGGAGCCTCTTCGCCGGCACGAAGGAGAGCCCCGGCGAGACCGTTCTCTACGAGGGGCGCTACTACAAGGTCTACCGCGGGATGGGGTCTCTCGAGGCGATGCGGGCCGGCTCGAAGGACCGCTACTTCCAGCAGGGGGTCGAGTCGGAATCCAAGCTCGTTCCGGAGGGGGTCGAGGGGAGGGTTCCCTACCGAGGCCCCCTCTCCGACACGGTCTTCCAGATGATCGGCGGCCTCCGATCGGGGATGGGTTACTGCGGCGCGCGGACGATCGACGATCTCCGCAAGAGGGCGCGCTTCGTCACGATCACGCAGGCCGGGCTCCGCGAGAGCCACCCGCACGACATGGTGGTGACGAAGGAGGCGCCGAACTACACGCGGCCGTTTTCCATGTAGAAGCCTACCGGAGGGCGGCGGAAAGAAAAAGAGTGACGCCGGAAAGGTTGAAGTCCGGTGTTCCGACCCCCGCCTCCTCGCTCGCCGAGAGGAACGCCCACCTCGCCTTCACCCCGGCGCCCGCCCTCCCCATGAAGAACGGCAACTCGTAGACGGCGAACGCGGAGAAGGCCGGGCCCTGAGCGTCTCTCTCGCCGTGGCCTGCGTCGAGGACGAACCAGGCCGGATCGCCGCGATTCGGATCGGCGTCGACCGTCGCCTTCAGAAAGTAGTAGTGGGCGAGGGCGCCCCACATCCATCCGCGCCCGCTCCTCTCCGGATCTCTCCGGACGAACCCGGCGCTGAAAGGAAACCCGAGGACCTCGAAGCGGGACCGCTGCTCCGGCTCGGCGAAGGGGATGTCGTCCGCCTTCTCGGTTCGCCGCGACCAGAAGATGCCGAAGCCGGCGAGCACGCTCGTCTTCCTCTTGTCGCGGAACGTGAGGAGGAAGTCGCCGTCGAAGCCGGGGCTCAGGGTTCCCGTGCGGGTGTCCGCGGCGGTCCGGTCGAGTTCCCCCGTGTCGAAGAAGCCGAGGCCCCCGAGGAAGAGGCTGTTCACCTCCCCTCGGGAGGGGGCCGCGAGGCCGAGGAGGAGCAGGGCAGCCGCCGCGAAGAACAACATGGGGCGAAGATACCATGGGGGAGCGCCCCCCGCCAGCGGGCCGCGGGCGGGAAGCGGCGCGATCGCTGATCCATCAAGTAAACGTTCTCGCTCGAATCGCGTCGAGGCGCGGCCTCAGGCGCGCTCGATCGCGTCCGCTCTTGCTTGACAGCCTTTCGGCCGAATGGTATTCTGAAACCACGAAGGGAAAGGAGTGAATCCCTACCCGACGCGACATGCTCATACCTATGTTGAGCCAACAGTACCGTAAGGGGAACCTTGCTCTGGACGGGTAGAACGGGCTCCTTCGGGGCTTGTTTGAGCCGGCCAGGAGGGTACCCACCTGGAGCATTCCGGGTCACAAATAGGGTGGGCAATCGGCCGTGGTGGGGATTCCTTTATTGGGGTCCCTTTTCGACCGCGCCGGGCGGCTCCTCCAGCGAGAAGGCGGGCCACGCGCCCGGATCAAGAGCCCGCAGCTCCCGCAGCATCTCGTGCACCCGCTTTCGGTTCTCCTCCGTCGGCTCTCTCTGATGCTCGAGAAACCTGTCGAGGAGGCGATCCTGCAGGAGGCGCGCGTGTTCCGCACGCTCTCTCTCGTCCATGTCCTTCCGGATCAGGGCGACGTCTTGCCCGGAAAGGGGCTCGACGAGATCGAGGAACGCGCCCCGCATGTGGGAGAGGATGACGCGGTACTTCTCGAAGTCGTAGGAGAGCTTGGCGAGAACATCGGTCACGGAACGGTGTCGGGCCGGAATGTGGTCCGTGTAGGAGCAGGCGAACCGGTAGTACGCCTTTCCCATCGCGACCCTCCGGCCGAGGTC
>JBDRFQ010000126.1:0-7066 GCA_043818685.1 Candidatus Eiseniibacteriota bacterium | reverse complement strand
TGCGTAGATCGCCTCGTCCCAGCTGTGGAGCTCCGAGTAGTCCAGGTGGATGAAACGGAAGCCGGCGATGGCAATCAGGGATGCGAAGAAGGCGTAGCGCGCCATGGACGGGATCCCTCAAGCCAGAGTGCGCTAGTTTCTCTACCAGTACTCCTGCAGTGTACCATATGGGGTAGAAGAACGGGTCAGCGCGTGCGAAAGCGATCTTCAGTCTGATGCTGAGGCGGAGTGGGGGTCCCGCCCGGCACCGAGACGAACCGGAGGAGCCCGGCACGGAAGCTGCCGAACGAGCTACTCCAGCCCCTCCGGGCGGAAGTTGACGCTTCGCGCGCTCAAGGTCTCCTCCCCGAAGCCGGCGATGCTCGCGAGGAACCCGAAGAGCCTCTCCGGGATGCGGAAGATCCCGTCGTCCCGCTTCTCCGGGTTCTCCTCTCCCGGGATCTTTCCCTCGAGCCAGTCCTCGATCGCGCGAACCTGCTCGAGCTCGAGCGGTTTCACGCCGGCGCGGACCGCGATGTAGTGGCGTTCCTTCCTGTCGAGACGCCGAAGCGGCGCGATCCGGACCCGTTCCGGCCGGAGAACGCTCGCCTCCATCACTTCGAGCGAGGGGAAGGCGCGCCCCGTTCCGTCCGAGCTCCTCGCCCGGTAGAAGGTCTCCCACGGATCGTGCTCGATCTGAACCGTGAGGTACTGGGTCGCCTCGAGCCGGTCGAACCAGCGGGAGCGGACTCGCCAGATCTCGATCTCGTAGACAAGGGTGGCGGGAACGCCGCGCTCGAGCGTCTCCACGACGCTCAAGGGGAGGCCGCCGGGGATCTCGAGATCGACCTCGATCCACCCCTCGGCGACCCGGATGTTGTTGAACCAGATGGTGCCGCCGGGAGCCGCTGCGCCCGGGAGCGCGGTGAGAAGAAGGAGGATCGCGGCGGCGAAAGGGGCAACACGCAACAGGCCGATCTCCCCGAAGAGGACCGCCTCAGAACATGCGGTCCAGACGGAGGGAGACCACGATGTCGTCGTCGGCGCCGCGGTCGATTCGCCGCGCGAAATCGACGCGGATGTCCCCCTCCTCGTTCTGCAATCCGATTCCCATGTCCGACTCGAGATCGAACTTCTCGCGCTCCGCGTGACGCCAGGCGTCGCCGATGTCCGTGAAGAAGACGCACTGGAGGTCGCCCCACACGGAGACGCGGTACTCGATGTTGGCGAGGAAGAGCCGCTCCCCGACGAGCTCCTTGAGCCGGTGGGCGCGGAGCGTGCCGATCCCCCCGGCGCGGAAGAGCTCCTGGGGCGGCGGGCTCCCGCGAACCGCGCCCCCGAGGAGGCGGAAGTCGAAGTGGAGTCGCGGTGCGAGCTTCTGGTATCGGCGGACCTCGGCGATTCCCCGCCAGTAGTCGTGATCCCCGCCGATCTCCCACCCCGCGTAATCCCCCTGAAGCTCGACGAGCCACCCGAGGGAGGGGCCCTTCTGGTAGTTCCGGCTGTCGTAGGCGTAGCGCCCCTCGATCCGGCGGCTCAGTCCCCCGATCCCGTCCGGCTCCGCGAAGAGGTTCTCCCGGAACTCCTTCCCCCGCCCGAAGAGGGACCAGTCGGTGTTCTTCCCGATCGGCTCGTCCTCCGACGCCCCGTACCCGCCCGAGAGCGTGTGGCTCCCCCGATCGAGCACGAGACGCGCGCCCCATCCCTTCGACCATACATAATCGAAGAAGTCTTCTTTGATGAGAAGGGCGGAGGCGAAGTTCTCGCTCGGGGTCACCGTCCACGCGGTGGGAACGCGGCTCCGGTCGTGCCCGGACGCCTCGATCCGGAGGCCGGGGAGGGCGCGAAGGGGGACCGCGCCGCTCGCCTCTCACGACCAGCGCTCCGCCGCCGTCGAGTAGGCCTGGGACCAGCCGAGCCGGGCCCTGTGCCGGATCCCGTGCTCGAAGTCGATCGCGAACGAGAGGCGGAAGCCCTCGACCCGGTTGTAGGCGGCGCCGAAGCTGCCGCCGACCGTCTGCTCCTCCACGTTCTCGAGATACCACGAGACCCCGCGGTCTCCGACGTCGAGCGTGTAGAGGCGAGGCCCCTTCCGCTCCCGATCCTCATCGCGGGGCGGCTCCGCGAACCAGTGCTCGTCCCCTTCGAGGCGGTAGTCGATCCGGAAGTGGTGGATCCCTCTCTTTAGGCGCTTGTGGAACGACCAGATCCCGTCCTCCGGGCGCATGGCGCGCCGGTGCCAACCGGTAAACGTCCCTTCGATGTACGCCTCCACCGCGTCGCTCTGGCGGAGGCGGATGAAGACGCCGTCCTCGTGACGCTCGATCTGAACCGCGCGCATGAGGCGCGTCTCCGTCTCCGGGGAGGGGAGCTCATCGCAGGAGGCATCCTCCGTCGCGAGCGCGAGGATCCGCTCTTTCCCCTCCACGACGAGGACGATCGCATCCCCCCGCACGAACCAATCGGTGTCGTGAAGGGCGTCCGCCTCGTCGGGGGTGAGGAGGAAGGCGCGGTCGCCGGAGCAGATCAGGATCGCGTCCCCGGCGATTCGGATCGCGTCGACCCGGCGGGCGAGATCGGCGGCCGAAAGGGCGGGGACGCAGACGAGGAGGGCTAGACACCGAATGACTCGAGGGTTCATCTCTTCTCCCTTGCTTGGGGGTCCGCCCGCTCGAATGGCAAGGTTCGTGCCTCCCTCGACCGGTCCGCGGGGCCGGCCGCAGGGCCCTCCGGACGCCTCCGGACGCTCCGCGCCCCCTCCCCGCCCCGGATCGTCGTGACGATCGGACACTCCCCGAGCGTCCGGAAGTCACGCCTCCCGGGGGTGGATGCCGTGGCGGCGCATCTTCCGGTGGAGGTTCGCCCGGTCCGTCTCGAGCTCGCGCGCGGTCTCGGCGACGTTGCCGCCGTTTCTCCGGAGGGCCTCCCGGATGATGTGGACCTCGAAGCGCTCCACCCTTTCCCGGAGCGGGATCCCCGCGCCGGGCTCCTCTCTCTCCGCCGTCTCCCCGAGCACGCGCGCCACCTCCGATGCCCCGATCTCCTCCTCGCCGGACATAATGACGAGCCTCTCGACGAGGTTGCGGAGCTCTCGGACGTTCCCAGGCCACACGCATCCGACCAGGTGGTCGAGCGCCCCCCGCGAGAAGCGCTTCGGCCTCCGCCCGTTCTCCTCGGCGAGGAGCGCGAGGAAGTGGTCGACGAGGAGAGGGATGTCCGAGGCGCGCTCGCGGAGGGGGGGGACGCGGATCGGGATCACCGCGAGACGATAATAGAGATCCTCTCGAAAGGCCCCTCTCTCGATCTCCTTGCGGAGGTTCTTGTTCGTCGCGGAGAGGACCCGCACGTCGAACGAGATCAGCGTCCTTCCGCCGACGCGCTCGAGCTCCCGCGCCTCGAGGACCCGGAGGAGCTTCGCCTGCGTCTCGAGGCTCATGTCGCCCACCTCGTCGAGGAGGAGGGTCCCCCCGTCGGCCGCCTCGATCTTGCCGATCCGCTGCTCCGTCGCGCCCGTGAAGGCGCCCTTCTCGTGGCCGAAGAGCTCGCTCTCGATCAGGTCCTTCGGGATGGCGGCGCAGTTCACGCGGACGAAGGGGCCCTCCCTCCGTTCGCTCGTCTCGTGAACCGCGCGGGCGACGAGCTCCTTCCCGGTCCCGTTCTCCCCGTGGATCAGAACCCGGCCGTTCGAGGGGGCGGCCTTGGCGACCTCCTCGCGGAGCCGGCTCATCAGGGGGTGCTCGCCGATGATCGCGCCCGGCGCCCGGGCGGAGGCGCGTAGCGCGCGGTTCTCCTCTCGCAGATGGGCGATCTCGAGCGCGTTCCGCACGGCGAGGAGAAGGCGCTCCGGGTCGACCGGCTTCTCCAACAGATCGAAGGCGCCGAGCTTGGTCGCGCGGACCGCCATCTCGATCGTCGCGTGTCCGGAAAGAACGACGACCGGGAAGAGCATCTCTTCCTCGCGGACCTTCTCGAGGAAGGCGATCCCGTCCATGCCGGGGAGGTACACGTCGAGGAGGAGGAGGTCCGGCGGGCTCTTCCCGATCGTCTCGAGTGCCTCCTCGGCGGAGGCCACGCTCTTCACGTCGTGCCCCTCATCGTCGAGAAGGCCGGTGAGCGTGCGCCGGATGTTCGGCTCGTCGTCGACGATGAGGATCGTGCGCGACGGCATGCGGGCATCACCTCCGCGGACATTGTAAAGATGCGGCGGGCGCGGCGCAACGGCGGCGGAAGGGGCGCGGCACACGGGATGCGGGCCGGCCGCCTCCACGCCCCGTCTCCGGGCGCGGCCCTCTTCGCGTCAATCGGACGGACCGGCCGTCCACGCGGGGAGCCGGACGCGGAAGGTCGTTCCCCTTGGGCTGTTCGGCTCCACGGCGACCGTTCCGCCGTGCTCGAGGAGGATCCGCTCCACCAGCGCGAGCCCGAGCCCCGATCCGCCCGGCTTCGTCGTGAAGGTCGGCGCGAAGATCTTCTCCCGCATCGAGGGGTCGATCCCCGGGCCGTCGTCGGAGACCAGAACCTCGACCGATCCGTCCCCCGGCGCGGCGCGGAGGAGAAGCTGCCCGCTCCCCTCCATCGCCTCGACGGCGTTCTTCACGAGGTTCGAGAAGGCGCGCCAGAGGAGCTCGCGGTCGCCGCGCGCCGCAGGGATGCCCGGCTCCACCGCCACCGAGGCGCGCACGTCGGTGCCCTCCCGGTAGAGGGCGGCGACCTTTTCGAGGAGGTCGCGGATGTCGACCGCCTCCATGCGCGGGGAGGGGAGCCGGGAGAACTGGGAGAACTCGTCGGCGAGGGCGCGGAGGTTCTCGACCTCCTCGAGCATCGGGGCGAGCAGCTCCTCGAGGGCTCGGCGCTCTTCGTCCGGGAGCGTCTCGGCCCGCTTCCGGAGGCGGTGGAGGGAGACGGTGATCGGCGTGAGAGGGTTCTTGATCTCGTGGGCGATCCGGCGGGCCGCCTCGGCCCAGGTCGCCACCCGCTCCGCCCGCACGAGCCTCTCCCGGCTCGCCCTGAGATCGCGGGTCATCTCGTTGAACGAGTCGACCAGCGTTCCGATCTCGTCGGTTCCTCCCCCCTCGATCCTGACGTCGAGATCCCCCTCCCGCACGCGGCTCGTCCCCGCGACGAGCGCCTCGATCGGGCGGCCGAGCGACCGGGAGAGGACGCGCGCGACGACGAGCGCGAGAACGCACGCGGCAACGAGAACGACCACGGCCTGCGCGGCGACCTTCGCCTTCGCGTAGCTCTCGTACACGCGGAGCTGTCCGTAGAAGGCGAACCCCTCGCGCACCGCGCGAACCCTCTCGCGGGTCCCATCGGGGAGAAGAAGCGCGCCGGTGAGCCGGAGAGGACGGCCGGATAAGAGGAGGGAGTCGCGCGCGACGACAAAGGGGGAGTCGTCGGGCGTCTTCTCTCCGATGCGGGAGAGGGAGAGCGAGTCGGGGACCCCCGTGCGCCGGTAGTCGAGGACGATCGAGCGCCCGGCGTCCGGAGACGCTCCGTCGATCTCCGCGCGTAGAAGATCGAGCCCCGACCCTTCGGCGGCGGAAGAAAGGAGATCGGCGGCCTGCGCGGGCCCTTCCCGCTCAGCGTCCTCCAACGAGGCGCGGAACGCGGCGAGTCGGTCTTCCGTTCTCTCCCGCTCCTGGCCGAGGGCGCTCTCGGCGAGGAGGAGGGACTCCCGGAGCGAGCGCTCGACGCCGGGGTTCTCCCAGAAGTCGATCGTCCTCTCGATGCGGCTTTTCTGCGTCGCGATGAGGGCGAGCGTCGGCACGAGGGCGAGGAGGAGGAACCAGAGAAGGAGCTTTCGTTGATACGTGAAGCGCCTGCGCGAGGGGCGGCCGCTCATCGTCCCGCCTCCCTCGCGCCGGCCTCTCCGAGGCGGAGCCTGAGCTGTCCGCACGCGGCGTCGAGCGACCTCCCCGCGCTCCTGCGGACCGTCACGGTGAGGCGAGGCGCGAGACGCGCGAGGAAGCGCTCGATCACCTTCTCGGAAGGCGCGCGGAAGGGGAGGCCGTTCACGGCGTTGAAGGGGATCAGGTTCAGCTTGCAGCGGAGAGGGGCGAGCCTTCGGACGAGGGCGCGCGCGTCCTCGTCGGTGTCGTTCACGCCGGCGAGGAGGACGTACTCGAACGTGACCCGTGCGCCGCTCTCTTCGGAGAAGTGCGAGGCGGCGGCGAGGAGCGAATCGAGGCGGTGCTGCCGCGCGATCGGCATGAGGCTCGCCCTCTTCTCGTCGGTCGCGGCGGCGAGCGAGATCGCGAGGCGGACCCCGAGCCTCTCCTCCGCCAGACGATAAATGAGGGGGACGAGGCCGACCGTGGAGATCGTGATCCGGCGGGCGGGGAGGGCGTGGCCGTGCGGGTGGGTGAGAAGGCGGACGCTTTTCACGACCGCGGCGTAGTTGGCGAGCGGCTCTCCCATCCCCATGTAGACGACGCGGCGTACCCGCTCGCCGAGCCCGAGCACCTGGCCGGCGATCTCGCCCGCGCGGAGGGAGCGTGCGAACCCGCCGAGCGGGGTGGCGCAGAAGGCGCATCCGTACCGGCAGCCCGCCTGGGAGGAGATGCAGGCGGTCGGGCCGTCCTCTCCCGCGATGCGTACCGTCTCGACGCCGGTTCCGTCGGAGAGGCGGAAGAGGACCTTTAGGGAGCCGTCCTCGCCCGGCTCGGAGCGGGCGGCGATCTCGGGGATCCCGACGGCGGCCCGCGCGGCGAGGGACTCCCGAAGCTCCATGGGGAGGTTCGTCATCGAGTCGAAACCGCGGGCGCCGTGGCGGTGGATCCAGCGAAAGACCTGGGATGCGCGGAAACGGGGGACACCGAGGGGCCGCAGGCGCTCCTCGATCTCCTCGGGGAGAAGCCCGACCCACTCCTCTCTCGTCGTTGTCGCGTCGTCAGCGGGCATTTCGTTTCGCCTTCCGCCGACCGGCCCCACCTTCGGATCACCGCGGTCCCGGGGGAGCGCCGGCCCGTGAGGCGATCGTATCGGCTCGAATGTTCCGGGGCAAGGGGCGTGCGGAAAGGCTCGAGCGTCGCCCGTTCACGGTCTCCTGGGTGAGAGTCCGATTGACAGCCGTCCGGCCTGTCTC
>JBDRFQ010000125.1:0-11559 GCA_043818685.1 Candidatus Eiseniibacteriota bacterium | reverse complement strand
AATGCCCGAGGAGCACATCCTCACCGAGGCGGAGATCCGGGTGATGCTGAGCCGCTCCACGGAAAACGGGCACCTCACGACGCCGCAGAGGCGGATGATGGAGCGGGTCCTCGATTTCTACCAGGGGGAGGCGCACCACGTGATGGTGCCGAGGACGGACGTCGTCTTCCTCTCCGTGGACAGCGACGCCGAGGAGAACCTTCACCTTGCCGAGAGCTGCGGCCACACTCGTTTTCCGCTGTGCGAGGGGAGCGTCGACCGGGTGATCGGGTTCGTTCACTCGAAGGACCTCTTCAAGGCGGTGCGGGAGGCGAAGGGGCGGCCCGTTGACATCCGGAGCCTCAGGCGGGGGATCCTCTTCTTCCCCGAGCACACGCTGCTCCCCACGATTCTCGAGGAGTTTCGGAGAAAGAAGGTTCATCTCGGAATCGTTTTGGACGAGCACGGGGGCACGCTCGGCATGCTGACGCTGGAGGACGTGATCGAGGAGCTCGTCGGCGAGATCCAGGACGAGTTCGACCGCGAGGTTCCCCCGGTTCTCCGCGTTGGGCCGGACGAGTTCCTTCTCGCGGGAGGGTGCGCGATCGGGGACTTCGAGGAGGCGACCGGCGTTGCGCTTCCCGAGACGGACGCGGACACCGTGGCCGGCGTTCTTCTCGACACGGCCGGAGAGTTCCCCGAGGTGGGGTGGCGCATGCCGGTTCCCGGGGGAGAGCTGATCGTCGAGGGCGTGAAGGATCGCCGCATCCAGCGGGTCCGCTTTGTCCGCGCGCCTGAGAAAGAGGAAGCGGAAGGGCCGTCGTAGACCCGATTCGTCGGAGCCGCACGGTTCTCTGTGTGAACCGGCGGCCTCGGGTTCGACGTCTTATCCGATCGAGGGCTAGCGCCGCAGGGCGACGAGAGCGACGCGCACGGTACGGTCCGTCTCGTCGCCGCAAAGGAGCGGGTCTCCTCTCGTTTCAAGCGAGAAGGCGGGCATCGCGACGCGCGGCCCATCCGGCCCGATCTCGAGCAGCGCGCCCGCAGGCTCCGGGCGGCGGGTCACGTGCCAGATTCCGACCGCGAGCCCCGCGAAGGTCCCGCCGACGAACGACCACTTGATGATCTCACCTTCGTCCTCGTCCGCGACGAGGGCGATCGCCCCTCCGAGGATGAGGCCGCCGAGCCCGCCCCAGAAGATCGACTTCGTGATGGAGACCGCGGGATTCTCGTCCCCCTGCCGGCTCACGACGACCTGAGCGGCGCCCTCCCGGGGGAGTCCGACAAGAAGAACGGCGAGGAGAACGAGGATCAGAAAGCGTTTCATCGGCTCACCTCCCGGTTTCGGGCTGCGGCGCGATCTTGTCGAGCGCGCGCGCGAGCTTTTGGCGGGCCTCCGCGGCCACCGCCTCGAGTTCTTTGCTCTTGAAGAAAGTCGTCATGAGCGAGGGGTCCACCGCGGAGACGACCGATCCCTCTCCCTCTTCATAGACGACCACGTTGCAGGGAAGAAGGAGGCCGACGTCGAGCGCTTCCGAAAGCGCCCGGTGGGCGAGGGGCGGGTTACAGGCGCCGAGAATGACGTAGCGCCGGAAGTCCGCGCCGATCTTCTCTTTCAGCGTTCCTCTGACGTCGATCTCCGTGAGAACCCCGAACCCCTGTTCCTTGAGAGCGGCGCGCGTTCGCAGAACCGCCTCGTCGTAGGGGAGGTCCACTTTTCGCGACAGGCCGAGGTTCATTCGGTTCCTCTCCTCCTGCAGAGGGGATGTGCGGAGCATTATAGAGAGGCGGGGCTTCGGGGGCACCCCAAAAAATGCGCACAGGGGTTCGGCGCCGGCGCGTCCTTCCCGCCGGTCCGGCCGGAGGCCGGGGCCTCACCCCGCACACAACCCATCCCCGCACGGGCCCCGGCCCTCGTCGCCGGCAAGCAGGAATCGTTCCGCGCGGCGCGAGGAGCCGCTCTCTCTCGTGCGAGCCGCGTGGACGGCGCGGGGAGGGGCCGCGCGGCCGGTGCCGGTCCGCTCCCGGCATTCCTCCCCCCCGGCGGGAGGGAAGGAGCGTCGCCGGGGGCGCCTACCCCGTGGTCGATCGCGGTCGTCGATCGCTGGGGACGGCTTCCGTTTCGTGCCTGGCCCGTGGCGGCCCGCGCCGGGACAGGGGGGCGCCGGCGAGAACTATCGCACCAGGAGGAGGGCCCCGGGCTCCGTCGCGGATCCGCCGCGAAGAAGAACGAGATACCGTCCCGACCCGAGCCTGCGGCCGGCGGAGGACCGACCGTCCCAGAAGATCGAGTGCCTTCCTCGTTCGAAGCGGCCCGCGCCCATGCGCGACACCTCCCGGCCGGCGACATCGTAGACGAGAACTTCGAGCGGAGAGGGGTCTTTCAAGGAGAACCAGATGCGCGCGCCGCCTCCCTCCGTGTCGGGAGAGGATCCGAGGAACCGGATCAGGCGTGTTTCCACGGCGCGGACGCCGCTCGGGGCGCGCGCTCCGGTGGGGCTCGACACGAGGAGGGCGATCTCGTTCGATCGCGCGCTCTCATTTCGATCCTCGTCGAGGGCGGTGACGACGGCGTAGTGGATCCTGTCGGGGGCGAGGCCGGCGAGGGTCGCCTCCATCTGCGGCGGCTTTCCGACGTTGACGGCGTACCGTCTCGCGTGCTCCGCGATCTCGCTGAAGGATCCGATCCAGACGCCTCCGTCGCCGGCGATCTCGTCCAGGATCCAGAGCAGGTGGAGCGAGTCGATGTCGGCGTACGTGTGGGTCGCACGGAGGGTCGCCCAGATCCCGCCCGCCTTCCACTCCTCTACGAGGCCGCGAATCGAATCGCGCGTCTCCGCTTCGCTCCATCCGTTCGAGAACGCGTGATTGTCCGCGACCTTTTCGTAAAGGTTCACATTGAAAAGGTCGTCGGGGCCGTGGGGCGAACCCCAGGGGCGGGGATACGGATACCCGTCCCGCGCGCCGAGGAAACCGGCGCGGACGCACGCCGCCATCTCCCGCTCCCCGTGCAGGTGCATCGGATAGGCGAACGAACGGCATTCGTAGTCCGGGCGGGGAACGAGCGCCTCGAGAAGCGCCTTCGCCCCGGCGGTTTCCGCCAGGAGCTGGAGCGAGTCGATCCCCTTCGAGGTGTAGGTCTGGTACCAAGCGTGGCCGATCGGAACGCCGCCGACCGGTTCGAGATAACACGCGCGGCAGAAATCGTCCACGCACATGTAGAAGTCGAGCGAGCAGTCGTAGCAGGGGTGATTCCGGATCGTTCCGCAAACGGAATGGAGGAAGTTGGTGCCGTGTGCGTTCAGGTCGAGGTCGAGGTCGAGCAAGTCCGGCCCGAGGAAAGTCTGGAGGCGCCCGCCCGAGATGCGGAGGCTGCAGGAGGGAGCGGGCCCCTCGTACCGCACGTGAAAGGCCTCGTCGGTCAGGAGACGGATGTGGGACATCGAATGACAGCCGATCTCCATTCCGAGCGAATCGAGAAGACGGACATCCTCGACTGCGAGGAATCCCTGGTCGCCGATGAAATCCGGGACGCAGAAGAAGGTCGCGGAGACACCGAGGCCGCGGCAGACTTCCGCCCACCCGAGGTTATCGAGGCGGCCGTCGTCGGTCGTGAAGCTGAACGCCGCCTCGCGGCCGTTCCAGTCCTGCATGTCGCGGTAGACGCCGGACGTGTCGGAGAGGCGGATGCGGAACGAGGCGGCGCTGGCCATGTCTTCGCAGTCCCAAGCGACGCGAACGCTTCGCGCGTCGGAATCGACGACGCGAAAGTCGTGCGGGGTGGGGGGGACGGCCCGGGAGGGCGAACCGATGCACCCGAGGACGAGGAAAAGCGGGACGGCGAGCCGGCGGAGTTTCATCGTGGCACCCTGAAAGACAAGACAAGTATACTCCATGGGGGGCGGATTTTCCATGAGGCGCGGCGCCTCGCGGGGCCTTCCGGCGAGGCCTGCTCGCCGCTTTTCGAGTCGATCGGCCGGGGTGGGGTTCCGTGCCGTCATGAACGAAGTCGAGGGCCGCGTGAAGAGATTTCCGGGGGACCGCGACGTGCAGGAGCCGACCCGCGCGCAGCTTTCCGGCGTTCTCGTCGTCTCGCTCGCCCTCCTCGCGCTCGAGATCGCGCTGACCCGGATCTTCTCCGTTCTTCTCTGGTATCACTTCGCGTTTCTCGCGATCTCGCTCGCCCTCTTCGGCCTCGGGGCGGCCGGCCTTCTCCTGCACTTCTTTCCCGAGCGCTTCCCGAGGGAGCGTGTCGGCGAGCAGCTCGCCCGCTTCGCGATCCTCTTCGCGTTCTCCATCCCCCTCTCGTTCGTTCTCATTCTCGGCGTCCCGTTCGTCTACCGGATCTCCTTCGCGGCGTTCGTCTCGCTCGGCCTCATCTACACGTTCGCGGCGCTCCCCTTTCTCCTCGGCGGAATCGTGCTCGGGCTCGCGCTCTCCCGGTTCCCGGAGAGGGTCGGGACGGTCTACGGGTTCGATCTCGTGGGCGCGGGGGCGGGGTGCGCTCTCGCCGTGCCCCTTCTCAACATCCTCACCGGGCCGGGGAGCGTCGTCGCGATCGGGATGGTCGCCGCCGCCGCCGCCTTCCTCTTCGCGGCCGCCGCCTCGCGCGCGCGCCGCCGCCAGGCGGTCGCCGCCTTCATCGGCCTCGCCGCCCTTCTCCTGGCGCAGGAAACGACCGGAATCCTCCGCATCGACTTCGCGAAGGACGAGCTCGAGGACACGGTCCTCTACGAGAAGTGGAACGCGCTCGCCCGCATCACGGTGACCGAGCGCGGGACGGTGAACTGGGGGACGAGCGAGACGTACACGGGGCCGAAGCCGGAGACACTCTGGCTCAAGATCGACGCCGAGGCGGGGACGCCGATTGTCCGCTTCGACGGGGACTACGAGAAGGTGCGTTCGCTCCGGTACGACATCACGGGAATCGCCTACACGCTCCGCCGCGACGTTCCCGTTCTCGTGATCGGCCCCGGGGGGGGGCGCGACGTTCTCACCGCGCTCTCCTTCGGGTACGGGGACATTACCGGGATCGAGATCAACCCGGCGATCATCGATGCGGTGCGCGGCCCGTTCGGCGACTACACCGGACATCTGTACGACAGGCCGGAGGTGCGCGTCGTCGCGGCGGAGGCGCGGGGAGCGATCCGGAGATCCGGCGAGCGGTACGGGATCATTCAGTCCTCGCTCATCGACACGTGGGCGGCCACGTCGGCGGGGGCCTACGTCCTCTCCGAGAGCGGCCTCTACACGAAGGAGGCCTTCGTCGACTTCCTCTCGCATCTCACCGGGGACGGGATCCTCAGCGTGTCGCGCTGGTACTTCGAGGGGATGCCGATCGAGACCCTCCGCCTCTCGGCGGTCGCGGCGGCGGCGCTTCGCGACCTCGGCGCCGCGGATCCAGGCGCTCACATTTTAGTGATCAAGCGGTCGGTGTGGGACTGGGCGTACCGGGTGCGCGAGTTCCGCGACGGGATCGCCACGCTCCTTGTCAAGCGGACGCCCTGGCTTCCGGAAGAGGTCGAGCACGTGAGGCGTCTGGCCGAAGAGCTTCGCTTCGATCTCGTGTACGGCCCGGGGCACGAGGGGCGGCCGGAGTTCGCCGCGCTGATGGGGGAGGAGGCCGCGGCGTTCGAGCGGGACTACCCGGTGGACCTCCGGCCGCCGACGGACGACCGCCCTTTCTTCTTCTACATGCTCCGGCCGGGGGATGCGCTCGGGGCCCTCATCGGGCGGGGCTCCCTCGAGCAGGGGGTGATGCAGAACAACGTCCGCGCCGTCTTCGTTCTCGTCGCCCTCCTTTTCGTGGTTGTTCTCCTCGTCGGGGCCTTTCTTCTCCTCCCCGTTCTTCTTCGAAGGGGGGAGAGGTTCCCCTCCGACCGAAGGAGCGTTCTCTTTGTCGCCTACTTCGCCGCGCTCGGGCTCGGGTTTCTCACGGTCGAGATCCCGCTCGTGCAGCGGTTCATCCTCTACCTCGGCCATCCGGTTCACGCCTTGTCGGTCGTTCTTCTGTCGCTTCTCGTCGGGAGCGGTATCGGGAGCCTCGTCGCGCAGAGACCGAGCGTGCGGCTCTTGTGGATCCCGCTCGCCGCGACCGTCGCCGGCGTGATCGTTCTCGCCCTCTTTCTGCCGCGGCTCTTCGGCGCCTCCCTCGCCGCTCCCTTCCCGGCGAGGGTTCTCCTTTCGTTCGCGCTGCTCTTTCCTCTCGGGTTCCTCATGGGGATGCCCTTCCCCGCGGGGATTCGCGCGCTCGGAAAGGAGAGGGCGGGAATGGTGCCGTGGGTGTGGGGAGTGAACGGGGCGACGTCGGTCGCGGCGTCTGTCCTCGCGACGCTCCTCGCGATCAGCTTCGGCTTCCGCGCGGTTCTCTTGATCGGGGGCGCGGTCTACGCCGCCGGGCTCGCCGCGTTCCTCATGCTTCTCGGATCCGTTCGAGAAGGGCGTGGATCGTCCTCGCCGTCACCCCCCAGATGATCAGCGGGCCCTTCTTCGGGTGCTGCACCGGGTAGTGGGGGCCCTTCCCCTCGGGGTCGGGCCGGACGCCGGCGTGCCCGCGTTCCTCGTGGAGGCGCGCGAGCTCGGAGAAGGGGACCTCGATGAGGTAGTCGATCTCGCGCGGATCGGGGACCGGTGTCCCCTCGCCGTTCCACCGGGCGACGTAGACGTGGAGGAGCGCGTTGGCGATTCTGCTCGGGAAGTAGCCGAGGTCGCCGAGGACCTCGAGCGAGGCGCGGTCGAGCTTCATCTCCTCCTCGAACTCGCGAAACGCAGCGTCAAGGTCGCTCGGATCACCCTCCTCGATCATCCCCCCGACCATCCCGACCTGTCCGCTCCACGTGTAGCCGGGGGTCTCTTTCTTCTTCACGAGGAGGGCGCGCGTCTCCTCGCGATCGACGACGAGGAAGAAGGAGACCGCCTGGCGGAGATGGCCGTACCTCTCCGGCCGCTCGGGGGCGGGCGGGCTCCCGAGGCGGTCGCGGATCGTGCCGGAGAGCGTGTCGGGCGGCATGCGGGATCCCTCATGGATCGGGGTCAGCGAACCAGGACCGTGGCGGACGGAGAGCTTCGGATGTAGGAGCGCGCCGCGCGGACGACCTCCTCCGCGGTCACGCTTCGGATCCGATCGATCCAATCCTCGCCCTCTCCAGTGAAGAGGGCGAGACCTTCCCGGTACGCCTGGTTCGGGCGGGAGAGGCGCCTCATGTTCATCCGCCCGAGGATCGCGTTCACGGAGCGCTCGAGCTCCCGCGGCTCGATCGTCTCGATCGCGCGGAACCCTTCGAAGTGTTCGCGAATCCCCTTCTCCGCCTCCTCGAAGTTCTCCGGGCTCGTCCCGATCGACGCGGAGATCGTCGCCGCGCCGCCGCGGACGGACACGCCCCCCCCGACTCCGTAGGCGAGCCCGCGCGTCTCGCGAAGGTCGAAGGCGATCGCGTCCGAGAGGATCGCGGTCGCGAGGGTGAGCGCGGCGTGGTCCTCTCTCGGAACGGGGATCACGTAAGCGATGCGGATGGTGCCCTGGGTTCCGCCGAGGGTCTCCTCGATGCGGACCGATCGTTCAGTCGGGCGCGGATCGGGAGGCGCGGGCTTTCGCTTGGTGTGCGCCGCGGCGTCCTCGAAGCGAAGGGCGATCGCGCGGGCGACCTCAGCAGCGGGGAGCGAGGTGACGGCGGTGAGGATCAGGTTGTCCGGGGCGAAGTACGTCTCGTGAAAGCGGGCGAGATCGTCGCGCGTGATGGCGGCGATCGACTCCTCGTTCCCCTCCGGATCGGAGGCGAGGGGGTTGTCGATGTAGAGCGTCTGCGCGAGAAGAAGCTCGGAGTGCCCGGATGGTTTCGAGCGGCGCCCTCGCGCGAGCGCGGTCATCTCCTGCTTCACCGCGGCGAGGTCCGTTTCCCCGAGCTGCGGGCGGCGGATCATGTCGGCGAAGAGGTCCATTCCCTCTTCGGCGAAGTCGTCGATCGTGGTGAAGCGGACGAACGAGTACGAGGGTGTCGTGTAGTAGTCGTCGTACGGGATGAACGAGGCGTCGCACGTCTTCACCTCGGCGCCGATCCGCTCGAGGCGGGCGCGGAGCGAAGGACCGTCGTCCTTTTCGGTCCCCTTGAGGAGAAGACGATGGAGGCAGTCGGCGATCCCCTCGAGCCCCGCCGGCTCCTGCCAGGAGCGGTGCTTCGCGAGCAGGTGGATCGCGAAGACCTCGGAGTCGTCGTTCGACACGGCGACGATGCGGAGCCCGTTCGCGAGGGTTGTGTCGGCGCGCTCGCTCCGGGGGGCGCGGCCGGCGGAGTCCTTGCCGGGAAAGCGGAGAACGCGGAAGGCGAGAGGGGGCAAGGCGGCTTCATCGTCTCCTCCGACGCGCTCCCAGATCGCCTTCTCTCCGGGGATCGTCGTCTCGAGATCGGCGTCGGTGTAGTCCGGCTCGCCCGGCATGAATGCGACCGCGAGGCGCTTCTCGGCCTTGAACCAGTCGGCCCGCTCGCGAAGGGCACTTCCGTTGAACGCGTCCACGGTCGTGGCTACCCGTTCGATCCCCCCGTACCCGTCGCGGGCGATCTCCTCCGCCTTCATCATTCCGTACATGTGGGGCTTCTCGGAGAGATAGACGTCGCTCGTCTTCGTCGAAACGCGGAAGCGCTCGATCTCCTCCGGATCGGGCTCCGTCTCGGCGATGCGAGCGAGCGAGGCGAGGATTGCCTCCTCGACCTCCTCGGGCGTGCGCGCGGGATCGAAGGTAGCGGAGAGGAGGAGTCGGCCTCTGTTTCGATCCCAGAAGATCATGCCGGTCACGGGGTTCCACGGCGAGGCTCGCAGGAACGCTCTCTGGTCGTACCATGCGTCGATCGAAAAGACGATCGGGTCCTCCCCTTCGGCAAGATCCTCATGGAGACGCCTCCCAACGTAAGGGGCGAGCACGTCGTTGATGGGCTTGTTGGGGTCGCGATCCGGTGGGGGGAGCGCGAGGAAGAGGAACCCCTTCTCGGTCTTCCCGTGGAAGGCGCGGATCGGGCCGCCGTCGGGAAGTTGGGGAAACGCGCCTCCGCCCTGAGGAGGGTGAGGGCGCGCCGGCGCCGCTCCGTAGATCGAGTCGATCGCGGGGAGGAGCGAATCGGCGTCGAAGTCCCCCATCGCGAAGAGCGTCATGTTGGACGGCACGTACGTCGCGCGCCAGTAGGCGACGATGTCGTCCCGCGAGAGTGCCGCGATCGACTTCCGGGTGCCGAGAATCGGACGCGCGTAGGGCGTTCCCGCAAAGGCAATGGTCCGGAAGAGCTGATCGGCGATGTGCCCCGGATCCTGCTCGTCCTTCCCGAGCTCCTCGAGGACGATCCCCCTTTCTTTTTCGAGTTTCTCAATCGGGAAAGCCGAATGAAAGAGCATGTCCTCCTGGATGTCCATCGCCTCGCGGATCCGGTCCTTCGAGACGAGGACGAAGTAGTCGGTGTGGGTCCGCCTCGTGGTCGCGTTGTTGTAGATCCCGTAAAGGTCGGTCTCGTCGTACAGCTCCTTCTGTGTCCGCCTTTCGGTGCCGTTGAACAGCAGATGCTCCATCATGTGGCTCGCGCCGGATGTCCCGGCGGTCTCGAGATCCGCGCCCGCGCGGACGACCATCGTTGCCGCAATCATCGGGCTCGATCGGTTCTCGATGAGGACCACCTCGAGGCCGTTTCGGAGGATCGCGATGGTCGGCTCGGCGGCGCGCGCGGCGCCGCCGGAGAGAACGATCGAGAGGAGGGGGAGCAGCAGGAGAAGAAGCCGCGGACCGGTCGTTGGGTTTCTCATGATACCGGAAGGATAGGGTCTCTCTCGGATTCTGTCAAAGCGCCGGGTCCGCGGCCGGGCGGAGGTCGTAGACCTCGGAGGAGCGGTTCTCGAAGATGAGGGCCGCGCCGGGCGCGGGGCTCTCCTCCCGATAGACATCCTTCTCGAAGGGTGTGGAGGCGAAGAAGAACGCCGGCGCGCGGGCATCCGGCTTCCCGGTCCAGTAGACGACCTTGACGTCCGGCCGGTCGTAGGCGGCGAACCAGCACTCCGGGTGGTCCTTCCAGAGGTAGAAGCGCCGAAAGCGCCGGATGTATTCGGCGAGCCCCTCTCCGTAGATCTCCTCCTGCCGGAAGACGTGCACCGCGCTCCCCATGGGGAGCTCCCTCACCATGAAGCGGTTCGCCTCGGCGAAGTCGGCGCCGTGGCGTTTCACCGGGAGGAGATCGCGCGTGTAGACGGCGTACACCCCGGCGGCACAGGCGGCGGCGAGGAGCACGAGAACACACCATGCCGCGATCGCGGTCCATCGTTTCCGCCCCTCGCCCCAACGGAGCGCGCCCCTCGCGCGCCCGGCGATCGAGGCGAGCGCCCCCTTCACCTCGATTCCGAGGAAGAGCGCGAGCGGGACCGCTGCCTCGAGGAAGTACGACTCGGCCGGGTCGCGCGCGGGGAGGAGGATGAGATAGGCGGCGGCGAACCAGGCGAGAAGCGCAGCGTTCATCTTCGACATGCGCGAGACCCAGAAGAGGAGAAGCAGGATGAGAACCGGGAGCGGGGAAAGTCGCGGGAAGAGAAAGTCGGCGAGGAGAACGGCGACGGCCGTGATCATGAACGCGCTCGATCGTCGATACGAGGCGGCGATCACGAGGCCGAGCCAGAGATAGCGCCGGTATCCCTCCCAGAGGACCTCGCGCGCGTAGACCATCAGGTTCCCGCCCCACGGCGCGAGCGCTTCTCCCCGGGCGAGATCTTGAAGCGTCCCGCGGATGAGCGGGGAGAGAGCGGCTCCCGCGGCGAGGAGGACCGCGACCGCGAGGAGAGCGCCGAGAGCGAGGGGAAGGAGAGGCTTGCCCCTTTCGCGGAGATCCGCGAGAGCGTACGCGCCGACGGCCGCGGGAACGATCGCGAGAACCGACTCGCGGGCGAGCGCCCCGATCACGAACGCGAGGAGGCAGACAAGAAGAGACAGGGAGCGGCGTCTCTCATAGAAAGAAATCCCCGAACAGACGGCGACGGGGATCAGGAAGAAGACCATCGTCTTGCCGTTGTTGTAGACGTTGAGAAGCAAGTAAAGCATCGGAAAGAAGCCGGCGAACCAGATCGCGGCGGCGGCCTTTCCGGCGTGCGGCTTCCGTGGATCGATGCAATCCCCCCAGAGGAGAAGAAGCGCGATGCCGGCCGCGAAGAACGAAGAGCTAAGCAGGATCCACGGAACGGCGGACTCGGGACCGAACACGCGGGACCCGAGAATCCAGAAAAGGGCGTGGGCGGGACGGAAGCGCCCTCCCGGCGTGGCGGGCGCTTGGGCCGAGTCGAACGCGTCGGCGACGCCGTGCCTCTTCGCCCAGGTGAGCCAGGCGAAGTCGTCGAGGCGGAAGAACTGGGCGGGGGGAAGAACGCCGAGGATCGGCACGAGAAGAGCGGCGAGAACGGCGATCGCCACGGGGATTTTCGTTCGTCCCATTCCCCCCTCCGACTTAGCCTGGACTATGCACGGGTTTCCTACTGCGGCCACGGATCGCGGCCTCCGAGGCCTTCCTTCCATCGCCGCTTCCTCAACGTAGTGCCGAGACTACGTTTCCGGGAGCGGCTCGT
>JBDRFQ010000124.1:0-2708 GCA_043818685.1 Candidatus Eiseniibacteriota bacterium | reverse complement strand
CCGTCCTCGACCCGAATGGGGGCGAGGAGATCGACGCGCTCACCGACTACACGATTGTCTGGACCTCGATCGACAACGTGGGCGTGATGGCGACCCTTGTGCTCCTCTCGACCGACGGCGGCGCGACCTACCCCGACACGTTGGCCTCTCTGGCCGATGAGACGTCCTTCCTCTGGACGGTCCCGGACATCGACGAGACCGACTGCCGGATCCGCGTGGTGTGTCACGATGCCGAGTCGAACGAAGGTGCGGACGCATCCGATGCCGACTTCCGGATCATCCCGCACGACGGGGAAGCGCCTGTGGTCACCGTCCTCGATCCGAACGGGGGCGAGCAGATCGTCGGAGGCGCCGACCAGCACGTCATCCTCTGGGAGTCGGACGACAACATTGCCGTCACGGAAACGCACATCCTCCTCTCCACCGACGGCGGCGCGTCCTATCCCGACACGCTCGCATCGGTTGACCTCGACTCCGCGTGGACCTGGGACGTTCCGGACATGGATGAGCCGGACTGCCGGATCAAGATCGTCTGCCGGGACGCGGTGGGGAACGAGGGGAGCGACGAGTCGGACGCCGACTTCGCCGTCGTCACCGCGACCGGCGTCCAGGGGAGCGGGGGAGTCCCTGCGCATCTCGTTCTAAGGCAGAACCGGCCGAACCCGTTTAACCCGGTCACGATGATCGAGTTCGGCCTGCCCACGCCGCAGGGGGTCACGCTCGGCGTCTACACCGTCAAGGGACGGCTGATCCGAACCCTGGCAGAGGGTACGTACGGCGCGGGGCACCACACGGTCGTGTGGCAGGGGACGGATGCTCGCGGCAACGAGGTCGCGAGCGGCCTCTACTTCTGCCGGCTGGTCACGGAGGAGAAAGTACTAACGCGAAAGATGCTGCTTCTGAAGTGACACGGCACGACCGTTGACGAGAGCGGCCGCCTCTCCTCGCGGGGAGGCGGCCGTTTGCTCTTCCGAATGACAGAGGACGGATGATCGGCTTTCCGCCCCCTCGTTGTTCTTAGCCCCCTATTTCTCCCACCTCCCGTTCGTCGCCGACTCCGTCTCGTCCTCGTTCTCCTCCTCACCCTCTTCCCTTTTCTTCCGGTTCTCCTCCCGCCCCTCGTCTTGAAGTGCCGGGAACGAGGCGCCGTACTCCCGGACCCAGCGGCGGAATGTCGGCTCCGTCACCCCGAGACGCCGGCAGATCTCGGGGAGCGCGAGCCCCTCCCTCCGGAGGGTCTCCGCCTCGCGAAGCGTGTCCATGATGAGGTCGATCCAACGCCCTTCCACCGTCCGCACTCCTTCGTTCGAGAGCCCGACCACAACGAACGCCCGGCCGACCCCGGCGCTCCTCCGCTCCTACCGCCTTCCCCCCGCCTGCCTCCGGACCGCCTGAAGCAGCTCTTTCGCCCGGATCGGCTTCGAGAGGAACTCGTCCGTCCCCACCTCCCTGCACCGCGCGCGCACCTCGTCCCCCTCGAGCGCGGTGATCACGATGATCGGGAGGTCGTGCCTCAGGACGCTCGACGTCGGATCGCGGACGGTCCTCGCCAGCTCCACGCCGTCCATCCCCGACATCTCGATGTCCGTGATCAGGAGATCGAACGGCTCGTGCTCGAGAAGGTAGAGCGCGTCCTCGGCGCTCGAGGCGACCTCCGCGACGGAGCCGAAGCGCCTCAGGGTGGCCCGCACCATCACCCGGATGAGCGGCTCGTCGTCGACCACGAGAACCCGAAGGTCCTTCAGCGCGTGAAAGGATCCGCCCGCTTTCACGCGGCCCGCCGCGCTCCTTCCGTTCGGATCATCCATCGGTCCGGGCCTCCTTTGCCGCCGAGCCGTCCTCCCGATCCCGAGGTACGGCGAGCCTCATCCCGCCCGCCGCGCCCGCGCGGGAGAGCCTCCCGGGTCCATGCCCGGCGCCGCTGAATCCGCCCCCTCCGCCGCCGGGACATCGGGGAGATGAACGTGAAGCGTGGAGAGCCTGAGGTAGAGGGAACGGCAGAAGCCCCCCCGCGCGACAAGCGCTCCGAGCCCCTCCCCGCACGCGCTGATGACCCTTCGGATGCGCCCTTCCTCCAGGGGATGGGCCTCTGACTCGAGGAGATCGAGAAGGGCGACCTGCGTCCACGGCTCGAGACGCTCGAGACGCTCGATGAAGAGAACCGCCGGCCCGCCCTCCGGAGCTCTCCGAAGCGCCTCCACCCCGGTCCGGTTCAGGTCGTCCGCCCGCACGACCCGAAAGGACGCTCCCGGGTGGGCGTTCTCGAAGAGGCGCCTCGCCGCCTCGTGGTTCCCCGTCACGAGCACGTTGGCGCTGCTCTGGAGCGCCCTCCTCAGCTCATCGCTCCCCTCCCGCCGCCCCGGCGCGGAGGGCCGGTTCCCGCGATCGAGCTCGCGTTCGGGCGAGCGGGACCCCGGCGGCGCTGGGCATCCCCCGGTCCCGTTCCTCTCCCCGCCTGCGCCACCAGCCGGCCCCTTCATGTCGACATTCCCTCCTTGTTCCGTCCGCGCGGGCGGGCCAATCCCGTGCCCGGCGCCGGCACCCGCCCGGCCCGGGCTCACTGGAGACGCGCGCACGCCCCCCTACGGATGGGGCTGCGTGGGGTCGTCGTCCTCCGGGATCGGGTTCGTCGGCGCCTGTGAGGAGTCCGACGAGTCGGGGAAGGCCGGGTTCGCCTGGAAGAAGTCCCCGCCCCCGCCCGCCTCCGT
>JBDRFQ010000123.1:0-7932 GCA_043818685.1 Candidatus Eiseniibacteriota bacterium | reverse complement strand
CTCAGGGACGCCTCCGAGCGCACGGCGCGCTCTCGGCTCCGATCGCTCGGCCACCCGCGACGAACGGCGAAGCCGTCCGGTCGCGGGTACCCGGCCTCGTCGACCAGGCCCGTCGAGGGACGCCCCCGGCCCCGCTGCAGGCGGGAGGGGTATTTCGGTGCCGGGCTACGAAGCTGAGAAAGGGCGGGGGCGGTCTTGTTAACGTACCAGTCACGGATTGACGCGGCGAGGACGACATCATGGAATTCCTGCAGACGCTGATCGACATCTTCTTTCACATCGACGAGCACCTGAACCACTGGGCGGGGGTTCTGGGGCCGGGGCTGTACGTGCTCCTCTTCGCGATCATCTTCTGCGAGACGGGCCTCATCGTGACGCCGTTCCTCCCCGGCGATTCGCTTCTCTTCGCGATCGGCGCCCTCTCCGCGCGGCCGGGCTCCCCGATCGAGCTTTCACTCGTTGCGGTGCTTCTCGTCGTCGCCGCCGTCGGCGGGGACGCGGTGAACTACTCGATCGGACACTTCGTGGGGCCGAAGGTGTTCCACCAGGAACGCTCGCGCCTGTTCAACAAGAGACATCTCGAGAAGGCGCACGCGTTCTACGAGAAGCACGGCGGGAAGACGATCTTCCTCGCCCGCTTCGTTCCGATCATCCGGACGTTCGCGCCGTTCGTCGCCGGGATCGGCAAGATGAGCTACCCGCGCTTCGCGATGTACAACGTGACCGGAGGCGCCACGTGGGTGCTCGCGTTTCTCCTCGGCGGCTACTTCTTCGCCGACCTCCCGATCGTGAAGACCCGGTTCCACTACGTGATCGTGGCGATCGTCCTCATCTCGGTCGTTCCGATCTTCGTCGAATGGGTCAAGAGCCGGCGCGAGACTTCCGCGCCGCCGGCCCCTCCGGGAAGACGGTAGGCGGAGGAAGACCGTGAAGAAGGACGCGCTCCTGTCGTTGCCGCTCGCCGGACGCTTCGGCGGTCCGACCCTCTGAGATCGCTGCCCGATGAAGCGGGAGCCCTCGCCCGTTCGGTTTTCACTCGAGCGGGGGGAGCGCGGGGGCGGTCACGCTCGAGTGGGACGGAACGAACGACGCGGGCCGAGATCTCGCGGCAGGCCTCTACTTCATCCCCGCCGAGCGGGGAGGCGCATCGGAAACGCGCAGGGTCCACCTCGTTCGGTGACGGTGCGCGGCCGCCCTCCCGGCGGGCCGCCCCGCGTCCGTCGGGAAGATGAACCGCCCCGCAGGGTGTGCTAGCCTGGAATCGGGCACCTGATCCCCCATTTCCAGGGGAGCGGCTTCCGAGGCACCCGAAAGCTCATCCGGAAACAGGGTATCGGAAATGGGGCATCAGGTGCCCCGTTCCGAGAGGCGCGGCGTTGTCGGATCGCCGCCGGAGGGGAAGATGGCGACGGGAAAGCGCGAGGCGAGTCTCGAGTTTCATCCTTTGACCCGCGATCGATGGGCGGACTTCGAGGGGCTGTTCGGGTCGCGAGGGGCGTGCGGCGGGTGTTGGTGCATGTGGTGGAGGACGACACGCGGGGTGTTCACCAAGGGCCAGGGGGAGGGAAACCGGCGCGCGATGAGGAAGATCGTCGGATCGGGCGAGGTGCCGGGGATCCTCGCCTACGCCTCCGGGAGGGCGATCGGATGGTGTTCGGTCGCGCCCCGAGAGAGCTTCCCGTCCCTCGACCGCTCCCCCGTCCTCAAGAGGCTCGACGACAAGCCGGTCTGGTCGATCGTCTGCTTGTTCGTCGCCAAGGACCACCGGGGGAAGGGGGTCTCCGAGAAGCTCGTCCGCGCCGCTCTGAAGCACGCGAAGCTGAACGGGGCGAGGATCGTGGAGGCCTACCCTTCGGCGCCGCGCGGGAAGGAGCTCTCCCCCTTCTCAAGCTTCATGGGGGTCCCCTCCCTCTTCGAGAGGGCGGGGTTCGTCGAGTGCAAACGCCCCTCGAAGGCGAAGGTCATCATGCGGCGGACCCTGAAGCGCTGACCCCAGGAGATCCTCCGCGAGATCCAGCGCGTCAATCCGCGGCGTCTCCGGCTCCGAAAAGAAAGAGGACCGGCGGCTCCGCCGGCCCTCTCGTTCGGTTCGTCCGCGGAGATCCGCTGCTAGCGCACCATCCGGCCGTAGAAGGTGGTTTCCTCCTCCGTTCCGTCCTCGTCGAAATCGAAGAGGGTGTCTTCGTTCAGGATGTCGAGCGTGTCCTCATCGAGCGTGAACAGGACGCTGAGGTCCGTGAAGAGGGGCGGGATTTCCGGCGTGAAGGCGATCGTCACGGAGTCCTGCGACAGGAGCGAGTAGTACCCCGCAAGCGGGATCGTGTCGAGCTCCATCGTCTGGGGGTTCGGGATCAGCGCGGTTGCGGTGAACGCACCGGTCGCTCCGGAGATCATGGTCAACGACCCGCCGATCGCGATCAGGTCGAGCATCATCGCCGGGTTCGCGTTGGCCGTCATCTGA
Source organism: Candidatus Eiseniibacteriota bacterium (assembly GCA_043818685.1). Lineage (GTDB taxonomy): Bacteria > Orphanbacterota > Orphanbacteria > Orphanbacterales > Orphanbacteraceae > VGIW01. The sequence continues at coordinate 5,471 of JBDRFQ010000123.1, read as the reverse complement.
AACGCGGCTGCGTTCCACGTTCCGGCGAAGTCCTCGATCGTGATGAGATCCGGCTCCATGCCGTTGTCGCCGTCGTCGCCTCCGCATCCCCAGATGAGGAGGAAGGAAGCGACGAGGGCGATCGCAACGAACCGTGCCGGGGGGTGCAGGTTGTGTTTCATGAAGGTCCTCCTGGAGGTTGTGCCTTGAGCCGGACTCCGTCCTGGAAGCCGGGCCGCCACCGGCGGCGGTTCTTCTCGCCTCGAAGTCTCGCTCGTTGTTGAGAGAAGAAACGCCGTTCAGGGTTGGCCGAATTGTACGCCGGCGGGGCCAGGCGGTCAATTAGTCCCTGAGGCGAGAGGGATCCTCTTCCGCCGGCGGAGCTCCGGCGGCAGGTCGGGGTTCATCCCCCGGCCGATTGACTGCCCGATCGACGGGGAGATAGACTCGAGCAGCGATGAGAAAGCCGATCCTCCCGCCGACCTACTTTGTTCTCGCTGTCGTGCTGGTGCTCGCTCTTCGTCTGCTTCTTCCCGGCCCGCGCTGGATTCCGTTCCCCTTGAGCCTCATCGGAGCCGTCCCGATTCTCGCGGGAGTCGTAATGAACCTCGTTGCGGACCGGCAGCTCAAGATCCACGAGACCACCGTGAAGCCATTTCTCCCCTCGACGGCCCTGGTCACGGACGGCGCGTTCGCGCGGAGCCGGAACCCGATGTACGCCGGGATGGCGCTCATTCTGCTCGGTCTCGCGCTCCTTCTCGGACGCCCCGCGCCGCTGTTCGTGGCGCCCCTCTTCGCATGCTGGATGGACCGGCTCTTCATCCGGAAGGAAGAGGAGGATCTCGCGAGGCAGTTCGGTCCCGCCTTCGAGGCGTATCGGAAGCGAACGCGCCGCTGGATCTGAAGCGCCGGGATCCTCTTCTCCGGGCTACCTACAAAGGCAGGCGCGGAGCCTTGCGATCCCCTCTCGAAAGCGGTCGGCGGGGGGGAGGAGGCTGAGGACGAGCCGGCCCTCTTCGGGGAAGTCAAAGAGGCCGCCCGGGTGGACGTGGATGCGTTCGCGCTCCAGGAGCTCGAGCGCCCATTCCTCGTCGCTCATCACGCGGGGCACGCGGAGAACGGCGTACCAGCCGCCGTCGGCGTGAAGGTTCTCCCACGCGTCGCCGGGGTCTCTTGCCTGAAGGAGGGCGGCGCGGTTCGCGCGCACGCGCCCGACGATCTCCGCCCGCACCGAATCGCCGGCGGAGAGAAGGCTCTCGAGACCGACCTGCACCGAGGTCCCGACGGAGAGGAACGCGTCCCCGACGACCTCGAGGCGCTCGAGCGCCGCCTCCCGGAGCGGTTCAGGGCCGCTCGCGATGATCCAGGAGAGCTTCATCTGGGGAAGCCCGGCCGCCTTGGAGAGACCGCCCAGGCTGAACGTGAGGGATTCTGTCTCTCCGGCGAGAGTCTCCGGGAACTCGCCTTCCCCGAAGCGGTAGCCGGCGAGCACCTCGTCCGACACGATCGCGAGGCCTCTTCCGGCGGCGAAGCCGCGGAGCCATTCGATCTCTTGATGGCTCAAGAAGGATCCGGTCGGGTTGTTCGGGTGGACGACGATCACCGCGCGCGTCCGCGGCCCGGCGAGGCGTTCGATCTCGCCCGTGTCGAGATGCCATCTCCCGTCGTAGAGGAGCGGGTAACGGACGATTCGGATCGCCTCGATCGCGGCGAGATCGCCGAGTAGGGGATAGCTCGGCGCGGGGACGAGGACCTCGTCCCCCGCGTCGCAGAGGAGCTTGAAGAGCCAGGTGTACGCCTCGCTGGTCGATGAAGAGAGGACGATCCGGGAAGGATCGATTTCGCCGTGCCTCGAGGCGATCGCCGCCCGGGCGGAGAGGAGCCCGCGCGGATCGGGATCGTAGACGAGCCCCTTGGGGTCTGCGAGCGCGCCGAGAATCACCTCGGCCGGGTAGGAGAAGCCGCAGCGCGTCGGGTTCGACTCGGTGAGATCGACGACCTCGTCTCCCGCCGCCCGGATGGCGGCGAGCCTCTCCGCGAGCCTGGTCGGCCGTAGCTCCCATGAAGTGCGCCTTGAAAACACGCCGGGCGGCTCCTCTCTCATGAGGAGTCTACCGCCCGGTGCGCGCGGGGTCATGGTCCTTGCACGAGGGGAGGAGGCGGCGGTAGAGTCCGTGCGGGACCGATCGCCCGGGCGCGGGCGCCGGAGGGGGTGCCGTGAACTTCGGGGGCTTTCTCTTCCCGCTGACATGGCCCGGCCTGGGCACGGCGATCCTCTGCGGGGGGATCGTCGGCTTCGAGCGGCAGATCCGCGGGAAGCCGGCGGGGATGCGGACGAGCATCCTGATCTGCCTCGGGACCCAGGTGTTCGTCGAGCTCAGCACCGCGTTCTCCGCTCCCACGACGGATCCGACGCGCGTTCTCGGGCAAGTCGTCACAGGAATCGGATTTCTCGGCGCCGGTGTCATTCTCGCGAGAGGGGGCGTCGTCACGGGCGTCACGACGGCGAGCGTGGTCTGGGTTCTCGCCGCGATCGGCTGCACGATCGGATTCGGGCACTACGGCGCGGCGATCGTTCTTGCCGCGCTCACCGTCGCGGTGCTGAACGGAATCGAGCTCCTCGAGGCGAGCTTCCGCCGGCTCCGCTCCGGCCCGCCCGGGAGCGAACGGGAAACCCATCGGAACGGCGGCTGATCCGCGTCCGGCCGGCGCCGGGAGCGAACCGTGAGCGGTGCGGCCCCCCAGCCCGTCCTTCTCCTCACCGGCCTGCCGGGCGTCGGGAAGACGACGGTCATCCGGCGCGTGGCGGCGGCGCTCTCGGGAGCGAAGATCCGCGGCTTCGTCACCGAGGAGATCCGCGAGAACGAGAGAAGGGTTGGGTTCCGGCTCGAGAGCTTCGACGGATCGCGGACCGTTCTCTCCCACGTCCGATTCGGATCGCGCCGCCGCGTGGGGAGGTACGGCGTCGACATCGAAGCGCTCGACGCCGTGGTCGACCGCGCCCTCCGGATCGACCCGGACGCCGGCATCTATCTGATCGACGAGATCGGGAAGATGGAGTGCCTCTCCGAGCGCTTCGTCGCGGCGATGAGAGGCCTCTTTGAATCGGATCGGGTGATCGTCGCGACGATCGCCCGGAAGGGGGGAGGCTTCATCGACGAGGCAAAGGGGGGAGCGGGCGCGCTTCTCTGGGAGATCACCGCGGCGAACCGCGAGGGGATGCCGGAGCGGGTGCTCGCCTGGATTCGCTCGGCCCGCCCACTCGGAGGAGATGTGCAATCGCTAGACACGTGAAGTACGTGATCCCGCCCGACCAGAGGACGTCGCTCGCGAAGTGCGCTCCCTGCCCCATCCGCGCGACCCCATGAGAACGCCGTAGGCCGTCCCGACCGCCAGGAAGAGCGCCGCCCATCCTCTCCGCGTCCCTCGCAGCAGGAAGAACGGCGCGAAGAGATAGAACGCCGAGGAGGCGTGCCCCGAAGGAAACGAGTGCCCCTCGCCCCCGGGACGCCGTTCGAGAACCTCCCAGTGCGCCTCCTCGCCGCCGACGAGCGCGAGGTCGCGGGGGCGGGGCCTCCCCCAGTGATCGCGAAGAACGACGTTGACGAGAAGCCCGGGGCCGACGAGGAGTGCGAGAACCAGGTAGAGCGCGCTCCGCCGGTGCGGAACAAGGGAGACGATGCGGCGGCTCGCGACGAGAAGGGCGAGCGATGCGATCCCGATGAGGATCCCCGGCTTCGGGCCGTGCTCGTAGAGGAACCGCCACGGCTCCGGCTCGACGAGCTTCCAGCCGCCCCCCACCGAGTAGAACCGCCTCTCGAGCGCGAGGTCCCAGTCGGCGGCGCGGAAGAGAATCGTGAGAAGGGCGAGAAGCGCAAGGGGGATGAGGACGTCGAGGGAAGCCGGTCGCCGCATGTTCCGCCCGAGGGGGACCCCTAGCCGAAGTACGCCGGATACCGCCTCTCGATGGTCTTTCTCGAATGGTAGCTCCGCGCGAGCTCCAAGAAGATGCCGATCTGCTGCTCGAGGTCCACCTGCGTCCCGTCGAAGTAGAAGTTTCGGATCGGTATCGAGTCGTGGTCCTTCGAGATCTGCGGATAGACCGCCTCGCACACGATCCCGTTCATGCAGGAGAAGGGGGAGATGTCGATGATGCCGTCCGCCCCCTTCGAATGGAGATAGACGCTCTTTCCGACGGAGAGGACCATCTCGCCGAGGGCGCCCCTCCGGGGGAGATAAGGCGCCGCGTGATCCAGAATGACCTCGATGCTCTCCGGCTCCTCGATCCCGGCGAAATCCTCCTCGAACGGCTTGTAGATCGCGTGCTCATCCGCCCGCTGCACCATCTCCTTGATCTTTGCCTTGGCGAGGCGCGCCGCCACATGGTGGCCCTCGTCGCGAATGCGGATCTTCTTCTCCGAGTTCGTGTACCAGACCCACTCGCCGATGTCGGAGAGCCACGACTCGCCCCCCTGCTCCTCCACCTTGCGGGCGAGGTCTTCGTTCGAGAAGCGGTTCATGCGGCAGAAGATCTCCCCGACGATGCCGACGAGCGGTTTCCCCTTCTCGTACTTCGCGGGGACCGCGAGAAAGCGCTCGCGCACCCCCCTCAGCGCGCCCCCGATCTCGTCGAGCCGCCTTCCGGCCGGGAGGCCGGTCTTCTCGAGCACTCCGCAGAGCCGCGAGACGCCCTCCTCGTAGACCGCGTCCGTGTCCCCCTCGCGGGTCTCGTACGGCCTGGCGCGGAGGAGCATCTTCCGGAGCGCGTCCGCCGCGATCAGCCCGCGCCAGACCGCGCGCTCCATGTTCTCGGACCCGATCCCGTCGTACCCGTCGCGCGAGGAGGGGGAGAAGACGTACACGTCGTCGGCGCCGATCTCCCGGAACACCGTCTCGAGAAGCTGCGCGTACTGCCCGAACCGGCACGGACCGCTCGCCGTCGGCATGAAGAAAGCGGTCTTCGACGGATCGAAGTCGCCCCGCTCGGCGACCCGGAGGAAATCCCCGAGCGTCACCTTCTCGGGGTAGCACTCGTCGCCCGACGTGTAGCGGCTGCCGAGCTCGATCGTGCGCTCGTTCGAGGGGGGGGTCGGCTCGGCGTCGATCCCCGCGCTGCGGAAGACCGCGGCCGTGGCGCGCGCCGAGCCGTACGCCATCGGGGGGATGTAGAGCTTGCGCCCCTTCAGCGTCTTCGGCCGCGAGGACAAGGCCCTACCCTCCCACCGTCGCCGGCTCCGAGTAGCGCCGGAGGAACCCCTTCGAGTCGAGGTACGCCTCGCAGCGCGTCATAAGGCCGGCGTCGTTCGAGTGTCCGTCGATCGTGAGGCTGAGGAACGGCTTCCCCGAGGCCTCTCGGATGTAGTGCTTGATGTACGAATCAGGGCCGCACTTGAAGTTCGTGATGTAAATGATGTGGAGGTTCGGTCGCCCGCCGACGATCTTCGCGGCCTGCAGGATCTTCCGCCCGTAGTTCCAGTACATGTTGCGGTTCA
>JBDRFQ010000122.1:0-7420 GCA_043818685.1 Candidatus Eiseniibacteriota bacterium | reverse complement strand
TACTACTTCCACCTCGCCGATCTCCCCTCCTACATCGAACGGCAGGAAGCCGTCGCCGACACGTATGTCCAGCCCTCGCTCTGGTGGGAGAAGGCGATCCGGAACGTCGCCCGGATCGGGCGGTTCTCGAGCGATCGAACGGTGCGCGAGTACGCCGCCGAGATCTGGAAGATCCGCTCGTACTGATCCTGTCCGACCGAAACGGCTCGCGAGGGGTTCATCGGCCCCGAGCCGGACGAAGGGAACGCCGTCTCAGCGAGCGAGCGTGGACCGGATCCGCGTGAACTCCCCGACGTTCTCCATCGTGAGAAGCCCGACGAGCGTCTCTCCATGCACGACAGGCGGCGAGGGGCACCGGCATTCCCGGAGGCGCCGAGAAGCGCTGCGATTCCGACGTTCACCGCGGGCCCGGCGACCGCCGCGAGAGGCCCCGGCCGACCGCCTCCTCCCGCCCCGAAGGGCCGCCCCCCCCTTCCGCCGCCGGCGGAAAGAGGATAAGACGCTGACCGCTCAAGGTTTCTGGGATTTCGGCCGATCCTTCGGTCGTCTCGCCTGCATGGCGTCGGGAGCGCTCGGGCGGCCTGACCCGGAGGCGCGCGGCCGTACCCGGACAGGCGAAAAGGAGGAATCGAAGAATGAAGAGCAAGCGTCTCGGTGCGCGGGGGTTCACCCTGGTAGAGATCGTCGCGGTGATCGGCGTGATCGCCATTCTCGCCGCGGTGATGGTCCCATCGATCATCAAGCACCTCGGCGACTCGAAGATCGCGAGGGCGCAGAAGGAAGTGGAAACGATCGCCACGGCCCTGTCGAGCTTCTACAAGGACACCGGGCGGTGGCCGACGGACAGCGACGCCAACAAGAGCCTCGGCGACCAGGAGCTCCGTCTCCTGTACACCTCGACCGGGTCCATGCCGGGCCAGACGAACAACCAGATCGGATGGACGAACCTGAACCCGAGGGACAACTTCGAGAACCAGCTCATCACGAACACGCCCGCCGGGAACAACGCGAACGCGTACGCGACGACCGGCGAGAACAAGTGGGCGGGCCCCTACACGATGCAGTTCAAGCCGGACCCGTGGGGCCAGACGTACCTGTGCAACGTCCTCAGCTTCCATCCGGGCCAGGCGGGGCCGGTGTGGATCCTCTCGGCGGGACCGGACGGCGTCATCCAGAGCCCGGCCAACTCGCTCGTGCTCCAGGGAGACGACATCGGGTTCCTGATCAAGCGGTAGCCGCGCCCCCGGGGCGGCCTGAGAAGCAAGGACGAACATGCCTGGGTCTGCGACCGTGGCAAAACGCGGGGCGAAGAAGCTCGGGGAACAGCTCGTCGAGCGGGGCTGCATCACCGAGGACCAGCTTTCGCTCGCGCTGAAGCAGCAGGAACGGACGGGCGGCCGGCTCGGAGAGATCCTCATCGCGCTCGGCTTCACGACCGAGCAGGAGATCACCTCGAGCCTGGCCGCCCAGGCCGGCGTGGAACAGACCGACCTCTCGCACTGCGACGTTTCGGAGGACGTTCTTGCACTGCTCGACGAGAGGTTTTGCAGGGAACGCACTATCCTCCCCCTGAGCGCGGACGAGTCCGTGCTCCGCCTGGTGATGGCCGACACGGTCGACGTGCTGACGGTCGACGAGGTCAGCCAGGCGACCGGGCGCGCGGTCGAGGTTCTGGCCGCGCCGGAGTCGGCGATCCTCGAGGCGCTCGACCGGGCCTTCGGGCTCGGAAACCGGGGATCGCTCGAAGGACTCATCGCCGAAGCGGTGGCCGCGAGCCGGGCCTCCCGGGCCGAAGGGGTCCACGGGATGGCCGGCGAACAGCCCGTGGTCCGCCTGGTCGACGGGATCCTCCGGGAGGCGGTTCGCGCCGGAAGCACCGACGTACACGTCGAGCCGGAGGAGCGCGTCCTTCGAACGCGAAACCGGATCGACGGCGTGCTCGTTCCCTCGATCACTCTGCCGAAGGGGCTACAGGCGGCGATCGCCGCCCGGGTCAAGCTGCTCGCCGACCTGGACATCTCGGAGACGCGCCTCCCGCAAGACGGGAAGTTCACCGCCGATGTGGACCGCCGCCGCCTGAGCGTTCGCGTCTCCACCCTCCCCACGATCCACGGGGAGAACGTGGTGATGCGGATTCTCGACAAGAGCAAGGTCGTCGTGGGGATCGAGGACCTCGGGTTCTCGGAAGGAAACCTCAGGGCGTTCTCCGCCGCGATCGCGCGGACGTCGGGGATCATCCTCGTCACCGGTCCCACCGGATCGGGAAAGACGACCACCCTGTACGCCGCCCTCAAGGCGATCAACACGATGGACCGGAAGATCGCGACGCTGGAGGATCCGGTGGAGTACGAGCTCCCCGTCATCCGCCAGTCGCAGGTGCACGCCCAGGCCGGGTTCACCTTCGCCAAAGGCCTCCGCTCCCTGCTCCGCCAGGACCCCGACGTCATTCTCGTGGGCGAGATGCGCGACTCGGAGACGGTGGAGACCGCCCTCAGGGCGGCGATGACCGGCCACCTCGTCCTCTCCACGCTTCACACGAACTCAGCCGTCGGCGCGCTCGCGCGGCTCCTCGACATGGGGGTCGAGCCCTTTCTGCTCGGAAGCACGCTCGTGGCGGTGATGGCCCAGCGCCTCATGCGAAAGCTCTGCGCGGACTGCCGCCGGCCGGACGAGAAGCCCGACCCGGCCGAGTGCGGCATCCTGGGGATCGAGGCCGCTCACGGCGGCATCCTCAACCGCCCGGTCGGTTGCACCCGGTGCAACGGCACCGGCTACAGAGGCCGGCGCGCGGTCACGGAGATCCTCACCGTCTCGCCGGCGGTCGCGCGAGAGATCGCCGCGCGCGCCGGGGCGGAGCGGATCGCCGGGCTCGCCAAGCGCGAGGGGATGACGAGCATGCTGGAGGAGGCGCGGCGGATCGTGCTCTCCGGAGAAACGTCGGTTCGCGAGGCGCTTCGTCACACCTGGGACACCGACCGGAGCGCGCTCGCCTCCGCCGAGAAGCAGGGAGCCGCATGAGAGCCTACCTGTACGAGGCGATGGTCGCGGACGGCCATCTCGTCCGCGGCGAGTCCGCCGCCGAGAACCTCCCGGCGCTTCACGCCGTCCTCGAGCGCCGGGGACTCACGCTCGTGAGAGCCAAGGAGCGCCGCGCGAGGCGGATCGAGATCGGGCGCGGGCGGAGCAGCCAGGAAGAGCTGATCGAGTTCACGCGCTCGATGGCGAGCCTCATGGGAGCCGGAATCCCCCTGATGCAGGCCCTCGAGGACCTCGGGGAGCAGGCGGAGAAGAAGTCGTGGCGCGAGATGCTCGCCGACATGCGGAACAAGATCGAGGACGGGAGCACCGTTTCGGAAGCGCTCGCCACGCGTCCGAAGGTCTTCGACGATCTTTACATCAACCTCATCCGCGCGGGAGAAGAAGGCGGGAAGCTGAAGCACTCCTTCGAGAAGCTCGCGGAGCACTTGGAGCGGGCGCGCATCATGCGCCAGGAGCTTCGCCACACGCTGTCGTATCCGCTCATGATTCTCGGTGCGCTAGCCTGCTTCGCGGGAATCCTCACGTTCTTCGTCTTTCCGCGCCTCAGCGTTCTTTTCGAGAGCCTGGACGTCGACCTCCCCTTCACCACCCGGGTGGTCCTCGCTCTCGGGCGGTTCGGGAGGAGCGGCTGGCCGTTCGTGCTCGGGTCCGCCGCCGCGGGGACGATCGTTCTCCGCGAGCTCTGGGCCCACCCGAAAACCCGGTTCGGAATCGACGCCCTGATCCTGAGGATTCCCCTGATCGGAAGGCTGATCCGGATGTCGGCCTACGCGCGGTTCTCGGAGATGATCGCCACCCTTCTGGTCTCCGGGGTGCCGCTCGACCGCGCGCTCGGCCTCGCCCAGAACGGCGTCGGCAACCGGGTGATCGGCCGGGCCGTCGCCTACTCGCGCGACGCCATCCAGGGGGGAGAGTCCTTTTCCGGCGCGCTCTCGGGCACGGGGCAGTTCCCCCAGCTCGTGATCCGCATGGTGAAGGTCGGCGAGACGAGCGGGGATGTGCCGGGGATGCTCTCGAACCTGGTCCAGCACTACGAGCGGGAGATGCCGTATCTGTTTCGGAAGGCGATGTCGGCCCTGGGGCCGGCCACGATCGTCGTTCTGGTCGTCATGGTCGGATTCGCGGCCCTCGCCGTCTTCCAGCCCCTCCTCCAGATCGCTTCGGCGCTGCGATGAGAGGGAAATGGGCGGGAGGTACCTCATGAGACACGCACCTGGGTTCACGCTCCTCGAGATCGTCATCGTTCTCGGGATCATTGCGGTCCTCGCCGGCGCGATGGCGCCCTACGCGGTGAAGCAGATCGAGGGCTCCCGGCTCGACGCCACCGAAAAAGAAATGGAATCCATTCAACAGGCAATTGTCGAATACTATAAGGACTGCGGGCGGCTCCCCTCCGACCAGGCGGGGCTCCTTGCTCTCGTGCAGAACGCGGACGCGGTCCCCGGATGGCGCGGGCCTTACGTCCAGGGGAGCGGAGCTCTCGCGACGGCGATTCAGACCGATGCGTGGGGCAGCCCGTATGTCTATGCGGAGCGGCCCGCCGTTCAGCAGATCGGCGCGGCGGTCGGTTTCCTCTTGATCAGCCCCGGCCTCGACCGCGTGCTTCAATCGGGACAGGCTCAGGCGAGATGGAGCGTGGATCCGGACCGGGACATGGTCCTCTTGGGAACCACCAGCGGCGCGGACGGACCGTTCCGCAAGACGACCGACGATCGGATGGACGCTCTCACGGACGGTCTCGCCCAGTACTACCTCGACGTCGGCGCCTTCCCCTCGGGGCAGGACTCCGTCGCCCTCTCCGCTCTTCTCTCCTCGTCCACCTCCGGATGGTCCGGGCCCTACGTGGCGGGGACCCCCTCCGACATCGCCCGCGACGCGTGGGGGAACCGCCTCCGGCTCCGCGCGTGCAGCTCGGTCGACGGGGAGGCCGTGGGGGGATGGCTCCTTCTCAGCGACGGCCCGGGTCTTCCGGCGGCGAGCGTGAACAACGGCGACTGGCTGACCGGTGCGAACGACGTCTACCGCGCGATCCCGGAGGGATCGCTGAAGGCCTCTCTGAACCGCCGGAGGATGGCAGAGGCCGCGAGACGGGTGAAGCTCCTGACGGGAGAGATCTACGCGACGAACCTGGCCGCGTCTCCCGAGTCCTCGACGCTTGCTCAGAACGACCCGTGGGACGGCGCCTACCAGTACAAGAAGCTCTCCGCCTACTCCGGAATCCTCTACTCGTACGGTCCGGACGGCAAGGACGACTCGGGCGCCGACGACGACATCTACGAGGCTCTTTCCTGGAGCCCGTGATTCGGAGAAGAGAACCGATGATGGGACGATCGAGAATCGGCCGGGGCGGGGGCAAGTCCGCTTGGGGTCTGGTTCGAGTGGGGGGTGCGGATCGCCTCGCGCGCGCGACGAGAACGAGCGAGGGATTCCTCTTCTCCCCCGCCGCCGAGCGGGGAACGAGCGGGCCGGGACCGGGCGGGCCGCGGCCGCGCGGAGGCCCGGGCGTGGTCGCTCTTTTCTCGGATCTCGCCTCCCGGCACGAGCGTCTGGAGCTCCCGCCGATGAAGGCCGCACAGGTGCGGCGGGCGATGGCTCTCCGGATGGAGTCGATGGCCGCCAAAGACGACGGGACCGAGGCGGCCTACGCCCCCTCCAATACGGAGAAGCCGAACGACCTCCTGGTCGTCACGGCGAGCCGCGAGGCGGTGGACGGCAAGCTCCGCCGCCTGCGCGAGGCCGGGCACCGGCCGGAGCGGCTCGTGACCCCATCGGCCGCCCTCGCGGGCCTCATTCGGGCGATCCGTCCCGCGCGGGAGGAGGAGAGCGCCACCGCCCTCGTCCACTTCGGCGAGGAGGTCGGGTCCGTCGCGTTTCTCGTCGGAGGGGCGCTCGTTCTCGCTCGGGAGTTCCGGATGCCGAAGCCCTCCACCGGATGGGTGGAGGAGGTGGTCTCCGGGCGAGAGCCCCGTCTCGACCTCTCGTTCCGCGACCACTTGATCGGAGAGATCGGCCGGTCGCTCCTCTTCTTCAACACCAAGTTCCGCGGGAAACCGGTGGGGAGGATGCTCCTCTCCAGCGATCTCGACGGCGTGGAGGAGATCCTGCCGGCGTGCGCGGAGAAGTTCGGCGAGGGGACCCTTCTGCTCATCGACTGGATCGAACTCGACTGCTCGGGCTTCGGCGAGGGAGCGGAGGGACGGCGCAAGGCCGGGCTCTGGCTCGGGGCTTTTGCCGCGGCGGTGATCGGGCTCACCGGAGCGCCGGACATCGATCTCACCCCCGCGAGCGAGGTCCGCGGCAGGAAGAGGGGGCGTGCGACGGGGCTCGCGACGGCGGCGTTGCTGTCCCTCGCCGCGGTCATGGCGCTCGGCCATCTCTCCCATGTTCGGCAGGTGCGCCGGTTGGCGGGCGCGGAGGAGAACCTCGCCCTGCTGACCCGCGCGGCGGACGACCGGATCACGGCCTCGCGCGAGGCCGGCGAGGCGCGCCTCCTCGCGGCCGAGCGGCTCGCGTTTCTCGACGGCGCCCGGGCGCCCCTCCGCGCGTTTCGCGGCGCGCTTCGGGCGGTCTCCCTCGCCTCCACGGACAGCCTCGTCGTCGAAAGCCTCTCCCTCGACCGCCCCGAGGAGGGTCCCCACACGGACCTCGCGGAAGCGGCGGAACCCCTGCGGCTACGCGTACGCGGTGCGGTGTCGGGCCGGAGCGGAGCGGAGGCGCAGCGGCAGTTCGATGCGTTCCTCAAGCGCCTGAGGGAGAACCGTCTCTTCCGGGAGGCGGAGCCTCGGCCGCTCAGGATGGAAGCGAGGGAGGATCCCTCGGGGAGCGTGCTCCGGTTCGAGATTGGGGTCCCCGTCGAGCGACAAGGGAGGACGTCATGAGCGGATCGCACGAACGGGGGATTTTCGGGCGGATCGGTCCTCTCGCGGCGGGCGCGTGGGTCGTGCTCGCGGCGCTCTTCCTCCTCGGCGCCGCCCGCGACCGGGAGCGCCTCCGCGATCTCTCCTCTTCCTGGACCCGGGGGGTCGAGGAGACGAAGGGTCGCCTCGCCTGGGCGGCCGCCTGGGAGGCTCCCTCCGAAGAAGAACGGAGGATCTGGGGGCGGGCGGAGGCGGCTCATGCCGCGGCCGTCCCTTCCGGAGAGACCGCGCTCGCTTTCCATCGCGAGGTGAGCGAGCTGGCCCTCCGGTGCGGGATCGAGGGGCTGAACCTCGCGGAGATCGAGCGAAGGACCGGGTGGGATGAGACGGCCGGCTGGTCGGACGGCTCCTCCGGGGGGGACGGGGGCGACGGTGCATGGGCGGACGGCGGCGGCTCGGACCCGACCGAGATGAGCACGAGCGGGAATCCGGAGCGGGGCCGGATCCGAAGAGAGCACGAGCTC
>JBDRFQ010000121.1:0-3037 GCA_043818685.1 Candidatus Eiseniibacteriota bacterium | reverse complement strand
CGGAGAACGGGGCGGCCTTCCCCGACCCGCCGCGCGCGGAGAGAGAGCCCCTCGATGACCCGCTCCGGGTCGAGTACCTCCGCGGCCACCTCCGGGCAGCGGGCGAGGCGATCCAACGCGGCGTGGACCTCCGCGGCTACTTCGTCTGGTCGCTTCTCGACAACATGGAGTGGGCCTGCGGAACCACGAAGCGCTTCGGGATCGTGCACGTCGACTTCGAGACGGGGAAGCGGACCCTGAAGAGGAGCGCGCACATCTACCGCGAGGCGATCGAGACGAACGGCGGCGCGCTCGGAGAGAGCGAGGAGGGATGATGGAGAAACGGTCGCTCGCCGCTGGACCCGGGCTCCGCATCGCCCAGTTCTTCGTGCCCGCGCCCGCGCCCCTCGCCGCTTCGAGAGCGAGATCCGCGACCTGGAGCGGAGCGCGCGCCGAGATCCGGCCGGGCCCGTCCCGACCGAGCCTCACGGAGAGATCCGGACGACCGCGGGCACCTCGCGCACGACGATCCCGCGTCCCGCTCCGGCTTCTGCCGGCTTCCCGTTCACCGTGATCCGTCCGCCTTCCCCTTCGAGAGGAGCCCGCACGACGATCCCGCCCGGGGGGACGTTGAGGCTGCCATCGATTCGCACCTCAATCGTTTCGCCCGCCGCGCGCATCGCGAGGTCGATCGGGCCGTAGGGCGTCGGAAGACCCCTCGCCTCCACGCCCGGCGGCTCTCGGAGCCACGCGAGCGGAACGCCCGCGCCGACGACGAGCGATTCGTCCGACTCCCGCGGATAGACGAGCATGTCGAGGACCGAGCGGACGAAGTCCGAGCCGACCCACGTGTGCGGCATGTCGCCGATGAACTTGGGGGCCCGCTCGTCGCGCCAGACGACCTCCGCCCACTGGGCCCAGCCAGCGGGACGCCGGTACGACAGGAAGAAGTCGACGAGCTCCGCGGCCCGCTCCCTCCATCCGAGCCGCACGAACGCGCCGATGTTCCGCATCTCGTACGGCGTGAACGCCTCCCACTCGTCCGTTTCGCGTCTCTCGCGGAAGAACGTCCAGTACCTCTCGAACGTGCGGCGGAGCGCGTCCGGCGGGAGAACGTCCTCCGCCTGGACCGGCGAGAGGGCGATCGTCGTCGAAGTGGCGTCGAAGTCGCCGAGATCGGCGCAGCCGGGGATGTAATCGATGCCGTGCGCCTCCATCGAGGCGTCGATCGAAGCGGCGAGCTCCCGCTCGAACTCGACGCGGACGGCGGTCCAGCGCCGTCGATCCTCCTCGCGCCCGAGAACCCCGGCCAGATACGCCGCGTCCTTGAAGCCCCTGAGCGCCCAGAGGTCGTCCCAGTACGAGTGCATCGGCTTGGCGGAGTATCCCTCGTGGCTGATCGAGGGCGGGAGAAGGCCGAAGAAGTGCTCCTTTCCCGGCTCCCGGTACTCTGGGGTGCGGCGCGTTTGCCGGAGCGAGTCGAGGTACGCGGCCGCCTTCTCCACGCGAGGCCACATCCGGTCGACGAGGCCGCGGTCGCCGGTGTAACGCTCCCACTCGGCGACGAGGAAGATGAACTCACCACCGCTGTCGTGCTCGGGAACCGGGTCGGGCCCGCGCGCGTCGACGACGCACGGGATCTTGCCGTTCTCGTACTGGTTCGGTGCGAACCACTCGATGAACTCGCGGACCGGCTCGGGGTACCCCATCCGGAGAAGGGCGGACGAGGTGAGCGCGCCGTCCCGAATCCACGACCTCGCGTAAGCGCGCGTCCCGGGCTGGATCGCGGGCCCCGCGCGGTTCACGAGGATGTACCGGATCTGCGCCTCGAGCGTCCTCGCGACCTCCGACGCCGCGCCGAAGAGCCCGATCCGGGCGCCGCGGCAAGGCAGGGTCAGCCACTGGCCGAGCGAGCCCCGGGGGCCCGGCTCCTCCGCCGAGGGGGAGCCCTCGTGAAGCGGGATCTCGAGCCTGACCACCCTATCCCCCCCTCCCGGCGGGAGCTCGAGCTCGTAGACGAGCGCCCCCGAAGCCGCCCCGAACGGATCGACCGCCCGGCTCGAGTCGGGGAGCGCGCCGCGCCTGAGGTAGTCGTTCACCAGATCCCCCTCGTCGAACGCGGCCGCGACGAACCGGTCGTACGGCGTGAGGCTCACCACACGGCGATCGCCTCGATTCCCCCCGCTCACGTGGATGGTGCTCCCTTCCGGCCGGATCTCCCGAATCGGGGCCCATCCTCCCCGCACGTTGAGTAACTGGTACGGCGGGTTCACCTGGAACGGGCGGATCGTGAGCAGGAGCGTCACCGTATCCGGCCGCGTCCCCTGATTGATGAGGTAGTAAGTCGCGAAGACGGACGATGCTCCGGGCCTCCCCGTCGGATACGGAAGGACGTGAAGCTCGATCGGCGCGGCGCGCCACTTCACCTGAGTAGGAACGCTGATCCTCGACTGCTCCGGCCGCACGTCGCTCCAAGCGATCCAGCGCCCGCCCACCACGAGAAACGGCTCGATCGAGAACTCCCCGCTCCCGACCTCGATCGCCCCGTCCTCGCCGAGAAGGCACTCCTCGGTGTCGCCGTCGAACCCGACCACCGTCCAGTAGACCGCCTCCCCCGACATTCCCCGGGGATAGCTCCCGCGCGGCGCGTCCCTCGCAATCGCCTCGAAGAACGCGTTGCGGGAGGCGGAGAACTCGAGCGGCTCAACCGTCAGCTCGCGAATCGCGACGCTCTCTCCGAAAGAGCCTTCGACAACACGGAGCCGGACGTGCCTCGACTCGGTCTCCGGGAGGTAGAGGTAGTCGCGCCCTCCGTTCCCCCTTTCGACGCTCCGAATCGGGCGCCAGGCGGCGCCGTTGTCGGAGATTTCTACCGCGTAGCGGCGCGCATGGCCTCCGGTAGCCCAATCGACGACGAGCCCCCCGTACTCGCGCGGCCCTCCGAGATCGAGCGCGAGCCAGGGAGCCCGGTCGGCGGCGGCGCTCTCCCATGCCGTGCCCGCGTCCCCGTCGACCGCGAAGCGCGGATCGCTCCCGGGGCTCGTCGAGGAGGCGCTCG
>JBDRFQ010000120.1:0-5477 GCA_043818685.1 Candidatus Eiseniibacteriota bacterium | reverse complement strand
GGCCCGGGTGTGGCTGCTCCGGTGGAGGCGGCGCACCGTGTCGTCGGGAGGCTCTGCGCTGGCGCGGCACGCTCGTGAGTCGGCGGGCGCTCCTCTCGGGGCGCGTGCAGGGAGTCGGGTTCCGCTACTACACGATGCACGCGGCGGGACACCATCCGGTGGACGGCTTCGTCCGGAACCTTCACGACGGAACGGTCGAGGTCGAGGCCCAGGGCCTTCCCGAGGCGGTGGACGCCTTCCTCGCCGAGGTGCGGAAGGGGGCCCCCGGATCGCGGGTGTCCGACCTCCGCGTGGAGCCGGCGCCGCTCGAGACCGGGGAGAAGGGATTTCGGATCCGCTACTGAATCGATGAGAAGGACCGGGAAAGAGAAGTACCTGGAAGGGCTCGCGAGGGAGAGCAGAAGCCTCCTCCGCAAGGGTGCGGCGCGTGGCTTCCTCCGCTCCGACGAGGTCGACGATCTTGCCTCGTCGGGACGGCTGGAAGAGGGGGAGCTCGAGGCGTTCCTCGACGCGGTCGAGAAGCTCTCCATTCCCGTCGAGGACCCGGAAAAGGAGAACGAGCGCGAGCAGCGGCCGAGTGCGGCCGCCGAGCCGCTCCGGCTCTACCTCGACGAGATCGGGAAGATCGCGAGGCTGACCCCGGCGGAAGAGGTGGAGCTCTCCGAGCGCGTTCAGCAGGGGGACGAGGAGGCGAGGAAGCGGATGATCCTCGCCAACCTCCGCCTCGTCGTGACGATCGCCCGGCACTACTGGAGCCGCGGCCTCTCCTTCCTCGACCTGATCGAGGAGGGGAACATGGGGCTCATCCGGGCGGTGGAGAAGTTTCAGGGGTCGAAGGGATACCGGTTCAGCACCTACGGGGCGTGGTGGATCCGCCAGGCGATCTCCCGGGCGATCGCGAACCGAGGGCGCATCATCCGGATCCCGATCTACATCATCCAGCTCGTGGGGCGCTACGAGCAGGCTCGGCGGAGGCTCCTTCAGGAGAGGGGAAGGGAGCCGGGGGTCCGTGCGGTCGCGAAAGAGCTCGGCATCACCGAGAACAAGGCGCGCATGATCGCCCGCCTCATCGAGAACGTGCGCGCGCTCGATTCGGTGGCGAGCGTCGAGACGATGCAGCGGATCGTGCACCAGGTCCCCGACCGCCGGGAGCCGACGCCGCACGATCTCGTCGACCTCCAGCTCGAGCACGAGCGCCTGGATCGCCTTCTCCACCGCCTCTCCTCGCGCGAGCAGGCGATCCTCCGGATCCGGTTCGGGTTCGACACCGGCCTCCCGAAGTCGCTCGCGGAGACGGGGGACGCGTTCGGCCTCTCCCGCGAGCGGATCCGCCAGATCGAAGGGCGCGCCCTGGAGAAGCTCCGGCGCCTTCTCGAGGTCGGTTCGGGGCGCTGACCCGGACCGGGAACGCGCCCGCGGCCCGGGCCGAGACCGCTCTTGTGGCCCGCGCCGTCCGGTGCTACTGTCCCGCGTGGCGGGAGGCTCATGGACCTCAAGACCCGGATACGGGACATCCCGGACTTCCCGAAGAAGGGAATCGTTTTCCGGGACATCACGACGCTCCTCGAGGACCCCGGCGCGTTCCGCGAATCGGTCGACGCGCTCGCGAGGCTCCTCGGCGAGCGCCCGGTCGACAAGGTGGCCTGCATCGAGTCGCGGGGCTTTCTTTTCGGCGCGCCGCTCGCCCTACGGCTCGGGTGCGGGCTCGTTCCGCTCCGGAAGCCGGGGAAGCTCCCCGGTGAGACGATCCGGGAGACCTACTCGCTCGAGTACGGAACGGACGCGATCGAGATGCACCGGGACGCCGTGAAGGAAGGGGAGCGGGTGGTAATCGTCGACGACCTCCTCGCCACCGGAGGGACAGCGGCGGCGGCCGCGCGGCTCGTCGAGTCGGCCGGGGGGATGGTCGCCTGCATGCTCTTTCTTGTCGAGCTCGCTTTCCTCGACGGCAGGGAGAGACTGGAGGAGTGGGAGGTGCTCGCGGCCGTCCGCTATGATTCGGAGTGAGAACGACGCCCCCGTAGCTCAGTCAGGATAGAGCGCCGGTTTCCTAAACCGGGTGCCCAAGTTCGAGTCTTGGCGGGGGCACTTTTTGACCGGCAGGGAGAGGCCTTGAAACTGAACCGGCGCGAGAGGGACGGTGTCGTGGTCCTCGACATCGAGGGGAAGATCCTCGGCGGTGAGGAGTCGGAGATCCTCCGCCTCGAGTTCGACCGGGCGGTGAGGGAGAAGACGCCGGCCCTCCTTCTCAACCTTCAGGGCGTCCCCTGGCTCAACAGCTCGGGGCTCGGCGTCCTCCTCTCCGGCTACCTCCGCCTGAAGGGGGAGGGGGGCGAGGCGAAGTTCCTGCACCCGCAGGAACGTGTCCGCGGGATCCTAAAGACGACCAAGCTCATTCACGTCCTCGAGGTGTTCGATGATGAGGAGAAGGCTGTTCGGAGCTTCAACAGAAGAGGATCCGAATCGGTCCAATAGGCCCGGCAGTCCGCTCGCGACCTGGATCCGCTTCCTGCTCCTCCTCGTCGGCGCCAGCATGCTCGTCTACGCGCTCGTTTTATATGTCAAGGTGATTCACTCTCATCTCCCGCGCTCCCCGCTCCGCCCGCTCCTCCCCGGGGTCTTCCTGCTCGGAGTGATCTGGTTCCTCTGGGGGGCTTTCAAGGAGGTCAGGAGAATCCGCAGGGACGGGCGCCGGTGAGGTCCCGGACCTTCGGCCCAGCCGCCGCGGCTCCCCCCCGGCCGTCGCCCTCGGGCGCGCGGCGCTCCGGAAAGGCCGGTCGAGGAGGTCTCGCCCGGGGCCGAAAAGAGGCGATAGAGAGAGGTCTCCCGCGGCGCGGGGAGAGCCCGAGAGGGCGGCGCGGGGGGGCTCGAGACGATCGGAAGGAAAGGCGGGCGGCCGGGCCCCGATACGGCCCCTCCCTTCGAGTGGAGTCATGACGCTCAAGGAAAGGTTGCAGTCGCGCAAGGCGAAGGTCGGCGTGATCGGGCTCGGCTACGTCGGGCTCCCGCTCGCCGTCGAATTCGCCCGCGCCGGTTTCGCCGTGACGGGAATCGACGTGAACGAGAAGAAGATCGCCCTCCTCCGCGAGGGGAAGTCCTACGTCAGGGATGTTCCGGACGCCGAGGTGCGGGAGGCGGTCGAGACCGGCAGGTTCCGCTCGACGAGCGACTTCGACAGCCTCTCCGCACTCGACAGCATCAACATCTGCGTTCCGACCCCGCTCAGCAAGACCGGCGACCCGGACATCTCCCACATCCACGCCGCGGTCCAGGAGATCCAGGCCCGCCTCAGGCCGGGAACGCTCGTCATTCTGGACAGCACCACCTATCCGGGCACGACGGAGGAGGTGATCCTCCCGCTGCTCTCCTCCGGGGGCCTCCGGGTCGGCGAGGACTTCTTCCTGGCGTTCTCCCCGGAGCGGGTCGACCCCGGGAACCCGATCTACAAAACGCGCAACATCCCCAAGGTCGTCGGCGGCGTGACGAAGGCGTGCACGGAGCACGCGATGGCGCTCTACAGCGCCTGCATGGAGCGCCTCGTCCCGGTCTCCTCCACGAAGGTGGCCGAGATGGTCAAGCTCCTCGAGAACACCTTCCGGAGCGTGAACATCGGGCTCGTCAACGAGCTCGCCCTGATGAGCCAATCGCTCGGCATCAACGTGTGGGAGGTGATCGACGCGGCCGCGACGAAGCCGTTCGGCTTCATGCCGTTCTACCCGGGGCCCGGCCTCGGCGGCCACTGCATCCCGATCGACCCGTTCTACCTCTCATGGAAGGCGCGCCAGTACGGATTCGAGGCCCGCTTCATCGAGCTGGCCGGGCAGATCAACGGGTTCATGCCGCACTTCGTCGTGTCCCGGATGGGCGACGTCCTCAACGACCGGGAGAAGAGCATCCGCGGGTCGAGGATCCTCGTGCTGGGTGTCACCTACAAGGCGGACACGGACGACATCCGCGAGTCCCCCGCTCTCGACGTGATCGCCCTTCTCCTACGGAAAGGGGCGAGGGTCGAGGCGTGCGATCCGCACCTCCAGCCGGACGACCTCGAAGCGGTCGGGTGCCCGGTCCGCCCGTTCTCCGTGGAGGGCCTCCGGGAGGCGGACCTCGCGGTGGTTCTCACGAACCACACCGATTTCGACTACGCGACGATCCTCAAGGAAAGCGCCGAGATTGTCGATACGAGGAATGCGTTCAAAGGGTTTTCGTCCAAGAAGATACACCTCCTCTAGGCGGCGGGCGCCCGGGGGAGCCCCTTCGGGACGGAAGCCGGGGTGAGGATGTCCAGATACCTGATCACGGGAGGAGCCGGATTCATCGGCTCTCACCTCGTCCGCGCCCTGGCCCGGGAGGCCGAGTGGGTGCGGGTCCTCGACGACTTCTCCACCGGCCGGATGGAGAGCCTGGAGGGGGTGGGGGGGAGGGTAGAGGTCGTCCGGGGAGACCTCCGGGATCTCGACACGGTGCGCCGCGCCGCCCGGGGGGCGGAGTACATCCTCCACCACGGCGCGCTCGTCTCCGTCCCCCTTTCGGTCGCCGACCCGGTGCGGACGAACGAGGTGAACGTGGGGGGCACGCTGAACGTCCTCGTCGCCGCCCGCGAGGAGAACGCAAGGCGCGTCGTCTTCGCCTCGTCCACCGCCGTCTACGGGAACTCGGACCGGCTACCGAAGAGGGAGGACCACCCCTCCGAGCCCCTCTCCCCGTACGCCGCTTCGAAACGGATCGGCGAGGTGTACGGGGAGCTTTTCCATCGTCTTCACGCCGTCCCGTTCGTCGCGCTCCGCTACTTCAACGTCTTCGGACCCGGGCAGGACGAGGACTCGCCGTACGCGGCGGCGATCCCGCTCTTCATCCGCGCGTTCCTGTGCGGAGAAGCCCCGGTGGTCTACGGCGACGGGTCGCAGACACGCGATTTCATTTACATCTCCGACGTGGTTGATTCCAACCTTCTTGCTCTTCACAATGCGCATGCCATTGGTCGCATCTTCAATATTGCATCTGGCAAAGAATGCGATATCAATCAACTGGTCTCCTTGCTGGGTCGCCTTGTCGGATCCTCGGAGAAGCCCCGCCGCGAGGACCCGCGCCCGGGCGACATCCACCGATCCCTCGGCGACACCCGGCTCGCCCGCGAGGTTCTCGGGTTCGAACCGAGAACCGGGCTGGAAGAGGGGCTGATCGAGACCGTCGCCTGGTACCGGAAGAAGATCTCGAAAGAGGAGGGGGGCCGGCCCGAGCGCGCGGACGGGGCCGGGGGGGAGGGAAGGTGATGCCGCTCCCGCGCCGGCAGGCGGTGATCGATCACCGTCGGATCGAGCCCGCGGTGATCGACGCGCTCCACGTGGGAGTCGTCGTTTTCGATCCCCGCGGGCGTCTTCTCGAAATGAACCGCCAGGCGGCTTCCCTTCTCGAGCTCTCTCCGGAGGCGCTCGGGGGAGCCCATTGGGCCGAGGTCCTTCCGCCGGGGAGCGTCGTGA